>NZ_DASRBZ010000170.1:0-2484 GCF_035653355.1 Mycobacterium sp.
TGGGCAGGCCCGGCCTGGCCATTGTCGAGTCCGACGAAGACGTGCTGCTCTACGACGTCGGCCACATTCCCGGCGCGGTCAAGGTCGACTGGCACACCGACCTCAACGACCCGCGAGTGCGCGACTACATCAACGGTGAGCAGTTCGCCGAGTTGATGAACCGCAAGGGCATCGCACGCGACGACACGGTGGTGATCTACGGCGACAAGAGCAACTGGTGGGCGGCCTATGCGCTGTGGGTGTTCACCCTCTTCGGCCACCCCGACGTGCGGCTGCTCAACGGCGGACGCGACCTGTGGCTGGCCGAGGGCCGCGAAACCACGCTTGAGGTGCCGAGCAAGACGTCGACCGGCTATCCGGTGGTCCAGCGCAACGACGGGCCGATCCGCGCGTTCAAAGACGACGTGCTCGCGTCGCTGGGTTCCCAGCCGCTGATCGACGTGCGCTCACCACAGGAGTACACCGGCGAACGCACGCACATGCCCGACTATCCCGAGGAAGGCGCATTGCGTGGCGGCCACATCCCCACCGCGATCCACATCCCTTGGGGCAGAGCAGCCGACGAGAGTGGACGGTTTCGCGGCCGCGACGAGCTGGAGAAGATCTACGGCTTTATCAAGCCCGACGACAAGACGATCGTCTATTGCCGCATCGGTGAGCGATCGAGCCACACGTGGTTCGTGCTGACACATCTGCTCGGCATCCCCGAGGTGTGCAACTACGACGGGTCGTGGACGGAGTGGGGCAACACCGTGCGCGTGCCGATCGTGGCCGGCGAAGATCCTGGAGAAGTACCGGTCCTATGAGCTTGCCCGCGCCGCTGGCTGAGGTGGTGTCCGACTTCGCCGAAGTCCAGGGCCAGAACAAGCTCAACCTGCTGCTGGAATTCGCTGACGATCTGCCGCCGCTGCCGCCCGAATTGGAAGAAGCGGCAATGGAACCGGTACCCGAGTGCCAGTCCCCGCTGTTTTTACACGTCGACGCCAGCGACCCGAACCGGGTCCGTCTGCATTTCAGCGCGCCCGCCGAAGCGCCTACGACGCGCGGCTTCGCCTCGATCCTGGCCAGCGGTCTCGACGAACAACCGGCGGCTGACATCCTGGCGGTGCCCGAGGATTTTTACGCCGAGCTCGGTCTGGCGGCGCTGATCAGCCCGCTGCGGCTGCGCGGGATGGCAGCGATGCTGGCCCGCATTAAGCGCCGCCTCCGCGAGTCGAATGGGGCAGTGGCTGATCCACCCCCTGCGCGCCGCTAAACTTCCCCCGACATACTTGTAAGAAATTTTCTTAGAGACGCCGAACATTTCCCTCAGACAGGAGGCGCAGTGCCTAGTCACGCCAGCTCGAAGATCGCCAAGGTACTCGTCGCCAATCGCGGTGAGATCGCTGTCCGGGTGATCCGCGCGGCGAAGGATGCCGGCCTGCCCAGCGTGGCGGTGTACGCCGAGCCTGACGCCGACGCACCGCACGTACGCCTAGCGGACGAGGCGTTTGCGCTTGGTGGTCAGACGTCGGCGGAGTCCTACCTGGACTTCGGCAAACTGCTCGACGCTGCCGCGAAGTCCGGCGCCAACGCGGTCCACCCCGGCTACGGGTTCCTGAGCGAAAACGCCGACTTCGCGCAGGCGGTCATCGACGCCGGCCTGATCTGGATCGGGCCCAGCCCGCAGTCGATCCGTGACCTCGGGGACAAGGTCACCGCCCGGCACATCGCCGCGCGGGCTCAGGCGCCGCTGGTGCCCGGCACCCCCGACCCGGTCAAGGACGCCGACGAGGTGGTCGCATTCGCCGAGGAGTACGGCGTGCCGATCGCGATCAAGGCCGCGTTCGGCGGCGGCGGCAAGGGCCTGAAGGTGGCCCGCACGATCGAGGAAATCCCGCACCTCTACGAGTCAGCGGTGCGCGAGGCCGTCGCCGCGTTCGGTCGCGGCGAGTGCTTTGTCGAGCGGTACCTCGACCGCCCACGGCACGTCGAGACGCAATGTCTCGCCGACATGCACGGCAACGTCGTGGTGATTTCCACGCGCGACTGCTCGTTGCAGCGACGTCACCAAAAGCTTGTCGAAGAAGCGCCGGCGCCGTTTCTCACGGCCGATCAAGAGGCGCAGCTGCGCACGGCGTCCAAGGAAATACTGCGCGCGGTGGGCTACGTCGGCGCGGGCACGTGCGAATTTCTGGTCGGCGGCGATGGCACCGTTTCGTTTCTCGAGGTGAACACACGGCTGCAAGTCGAGCACCCGGTGAGTGAAGAAATCACCGGCATCGACTTGGTACGCGAGCAGTTCCGCCTCGCGGAAGGTGAACCACTCGGCTACGACGATCCACCGATGCGCGGGCATGCGTTCGAGTTCCGCGTCAACGGAGAGGATGCCGCGCAAAGTTTCTTGCCGCACGGCGGCCGCGTCACCCGGTGGCGGATACCCGGTGGTCCTGGCGTTCGCGTCGATTCAGGTGTCGACGAGGGCAGTCAGGTGCCGCCGAATTT
>NZ_DASRBZ010000171.1:0-19251 GCF_035653355.1 Mycobacterium sp.
ATCTTTCCGATGTGACGCTGGTCGGCAGCGACACCGGAGGTGGGATTTGCCAATTGGTCGTCGACGCCTATCCGGACCGGATTGGCCGCTTGGTGCTGACCAACTGCGACGCGTTCGACAAGTGCCCGCCGTTCCCGTTCGACGTCGTGTTCGGGTTACTTCGCGGCCCGATCTCGATCAAGTCGCTCTTCGGACAACTGCGGTTGCGGGCGCTGCGTCACTCGCCGCTCGGCTTCGGCCTGCTGATTGACCAGCCCGACCCGCAACTCACCGCCGCCTGGCTGCAGCCCTGCCTCAACGACTCACGCATCTGCCGCGACCTGGCGGCGCTGCTGCGTCAAGTGGCCACCGCCGATCTCACCGACGTGGCCACCCGCCTACCCGAGTTCACCAAGCCGGTCACCCTGGTGTGGGGCCAGCGGGACCGCTGCTTCACCCCGGACCTGGGCCGACGCCTGGCTGGGTTATTCAGCAACGGGAAGCTGATCGAGGTGCCTGACGCTAAAACCTTTGTCGCCCTTGCCAAGCCGGACGTGGTGATCGACGCGATAGCGGCAACCACTGCTTAGAAACCGGGCTGCGGGGCATCAATGGTCAGCGCATAGGCATGCTGAGCACATTGTGGAGCTAAGGGGATTCGAACCCCTGACCTACTCGATGCGAACGAGTCGAAAAATGCCTACCTGGGCGTTTGCTGACCGAAGCTCCGTTGGCGTGCTGCATCGTTGCAGGTCAGGACGGTTGGAACTGTTGGCCAACAAAATCGGTCTAAAACTTGGCGACGATTTACTGCGGGCCGGGCTGCGGGCCGGGGCGATTCGAGCAGTGCGTTAGCAAACAACACTCGACGGCAGACGCAACCAGCAACCGCTCCTTTTGCCTCGCCGCCGCCTGTTGCCCGCGCCGCGTGTCGCTCGGCGGCGACGCAACCGAACCCTGATTCACTGGCCGACATGACCGCTCCCCGCCCCCGCCACGACGGCGGCTGGCACTTCTCATGGCTTATTGCCGTGGCCATCGGCGTGGCCCTGCTCTTGATCCTCGCTGTGGGGTTCGGTGTCGGGGCACAGTGGGGCGCGTCCCAGTTCGGTCCGCTGTCCGAATGGGTGGCGGGTATCGCAACGACCGCCGCCGTCGTGGTCGCACTGCGCCAGGCGATCATCGCGCAGCGGCAAGCCGGGATCGCGCAGCAGCAGGCCAAGGATTCGAGGGACGAGACGATTCGATTGCAGTTTGAGCGGCTCGTTGACCACGAGATTAGCAGGCGGCGGGAATGCATCGATGCGCTGAGTGATCTGTGGGGCGCAATTGTCAGCGCCGGTCCGACCTACATGGTTTTCATTCAAGAGATGGACAACATCGATGGGACGCGTGATTTTTTCCAGCAGTACACGCCTAGCGGGTTGCAGGACAGCAAGACCTACGCGGAGGAACTTGTCGAACGCATCCAAGACTTCTTCGCCCAGTGGCTAATTGCGACTCAGCCCCCGCTATTCCGCGCCCGATTGATACTTCGCGGCACACCGCTGCAGAGCGCCGTGAAAGACATCAACACGGGCCTCAAAACGATGTCCGAAGAAGGACTGCCCAGCCTCACGAGGCCAATCGCACAGAATCGCGCCCCCGACACCGAGACGATCAGGACGTTGTGGAAAGACCTCAATCTACTGCGCGATGGGCATATGAGATTGGCGGAAGAACACTTCAGCTTGAGGCGTGAGGATGCGGCGGAAGCTGTGCGACAGAACGAATTACAGGGGTAGTGGAGTTACGCAATTCAGCGGCCCTCCCGGCCACATCCGCCGCCATCGCGGCTTGCCAGTTGCCGTGCCACCGGTTCACGCAGGACTGGCGTTCACGCATCCGCGTAAGACCACCGACCACCACAACCTCGTCGGCCTGCAACGAGACCTGTGCCCAGCCGGATGGCTCCAGCGCCCAGGCTGTCTCACCGACCAGCACCGCGCCGCCGACCCGTAGCGAACGGTGGTAGTCCTGGCGGTACTTGACCGCCCACTGTTCGCTGGGATCGGCAGTGGTCAACTCGGACAACAGTTTTGACAGCAGGCACTCGATGTGCCCGCAGGACGGGAAGGCGACCGGAAATTCCGTCCAGACTCGCAGCTTCTCCCACCACGGGGTCTCCGTTCGGTAGAGAACTTTGACGGGCACTTCCATAGCTCATCAATCTATCGGGTGAGCGGGCGTCCGTACAGGGATCTCGGCTACCAGTCGCAGTGCTGCACTGGCAGCATGTTGGGCATGCCCTGGTGGTTTCACAACCGAATAACTGTCGGAGACAGAAAACTTGAACCTCAGCAGCAGGACCAGTGGGTACTCCATCAGTCCGAAGGGGAGACGGTTACGCTCTGGAAAAACCACGACCCAACCAGTGATGTTGACTGGCTGAGGCTCGACGGAATCCAGTACGAAACGTCGGATGCAGCATTTGAAGCTGGCAGACGATGGAGGCAATATATTTCGATAGCGTTCGCAAGACTTGGTATCGCGGTGGATTTGGACCCAAATCCATTGCCCATGCCCCGTAGACATGTCGATCGCCCCATGGATCCAGAAGTGCCTGGTCTACTAGTAATCCCGCGTCCACCGCCAGGACTCGTTGGCAGAGTCGAATACTGGACAGAGATACAGCCGCCGATACGGCTCGATAATTTCACGACGCAGGACTTACCAACCGTTCAGGCTCAATTCCCGAACTTGCTGACTCGGCGCTTAGAACTGGCGTACAACCTTTTTCACCTGGCGCTGGCACAGGCTAACCCCGAACTCAAGTACATACTGCTCATCACAGCCGTCGAGGCGCTCATACCGGACGAAAGGCCGTTGAAAGCGGAAAATGTGATTGAGTTGCTTGAACTGCTGCGTAAACAGGCGATGGCGTCCGATGGATTCAATCGAAAAGCACGCCAGCGAGTCGCCGGGATATTGGAAATTGAAAAGATCGAAACCATCACTAAAGTCGGCAAAACCTTGGCCGAGAAGTTGACTGACCAATACGACGGACAGTCTGCGCCAGACTTCTTTGAAGTGAATTACGCAGGCCGCAGTGCTCTTGTCCATGGAAGCACCGATCCGGACAAGAGGCCCAGCCCTAGGGAAGTCCAGCGCAGAATTCCTCACCTTCAGCAATTCGTGCTAGACCTACTCACTGTAGAGTCCGCTTAGCCCGCGCTCAGTGCTGGTTATCAAACGGCGAGCTTGCCGACCTTGCCTGAGGTCGTGGCGGTCAGATGCGCCAGCTTCGTTCGACCCCGGGACCGAAAATCTGGTCGCTCGTCGGGGCCAGTCGATAGATTTGGACTGAGTGATCAGTGACTTGAGCTAGCGGGGGCAGCCATTATGGGGCTATTCGACGGCGGGCGGCGACGGGCGGAGCAACTGGATGCGCAGCGGATCCTGTCGGATCTAGTGCGTAGAAGGCAATATTTTTTCAGCAGATCGGTCGAATGGGACTCCGCTCAGAGGCTGCTGACGAGCATCTACACAGCGGACCAAGCCCGCAGAACTTCGATCGACTGCTTGGGCCGAATCAAGTACCTCGAAGTGCCCGAGCCCGCGCCGCAAATGCCATTCTTCGCCCCTTCCTCCCTTCCCCCGCTTTCAGAGTGCCCAGCGAAGCTGGCGGAATTACAGTACCGATTCCAGGTGGAGGTTCAACACCATGCCGAACGGGAAAGGGCGCGTTTACAGGAGCTTGCGACGCTGAAGGCGCAGTTGCCTCGCATACAGGCTGCCGAGCTTCAGAGAAGACGCGAATGGCAGAAGAGTTGCTGGCCGAAACATGTTGTGCTGGAACGGGATATTTATGAGTTGCCCGATGTGGAGACGCAGGTCAAGATTCAAAATCGCAACATCGAGTCACGGGTTGAAGCACTCAACGACCTTCTAGGGGTAGGTCTTCAGCAACTGCCACGCGATTACAGCGATTTCCTCGGACTCACCTCACACCTGACCGAGAGCTACCGCACCGGAGATCCCGGCGGCATCGCGTCTTTCATCGAATCGGTGCTCACGGGAATGCCGCTGCCTGACTTCATCGAACCCAAGGCGAAGGTTGCCTACATGCCCGACTCGCGGCAATTGGTGGTCGAGTATGAGTTGCCTTCAGTGGGAATCGTTCCGACAGCGAAGCAGTACCGGTTCGTTAAGAGCCGAGAAACCGTAACGGAAACGGCGCGGCCCCTATCGCAGGTAAAAGCCCTGTATGCCAGCGCAATTGCGCAAACGACTCTTCTCTGTCTTACCGGCGTCTTCGACGCTGATATCAAGCAGCACATCGACGTCCTGGTCTTCAACGGCGTTGTGGACACGATCGATCCGCGCACCGGTAAACCGACTAGGCCATGCCTGATCACTGTCCGAACGACCCGAGACACCTTCAGTGATATCGATGTCTCCCAGGTTGACCCAGCCGCCTGCCTCAAGCACCTAAACGCAGGAGTCTCAAAAAGCCCTGCGGAGTTATCGCCAGTACGTCCGGTGCTCGACTTCTCAATGGTGGACCCGCGATTCATCGCGGAAACCGACACCCTGGGCGGTTTGGACGACCGGCCAAACCTGATGGAACTTACGCCGCAACAGTTCGAGTCGCTCATCCAGAACCTCTTCGAAAAGATCGGCCTCGACACCAGGCAGACCCGACCTTCTCGAGATGGCGGCGTCGATTGCGTCGCCTACAACACTGACCCCATCTTGGGCGGCAAGGTCGTAATTCAAGCAAAGCGGTACAAGCACACCGTTGGCGTCTCTGCTGTCCGCGACCTCTACGGCACACTCCAGAACGAGGGTGCGTCCAAGGGAATACTCGTCACGACAAGCCAATACGGCAAAGCATCCTACGACTTCGCCCAAGGCAAACCAATCGAGCTATTCGATGGGGCAAACCTCTTATACCTGCTCGAAACCCACGCGGGCATCAAAGCTCGGATTGAGCCGCCAGATGACTGGCAAGACCCCGTGCCCGACTCGGGCGAGCTATCCGATTAGATGGCTGCCTTCACTGAGCTTTTCGAGAAATTAGACCCTGACGACAACATCAGGGGCAAGCAGTTCGAGCGCGTTTGTAAGTGGTACTTGGAGCACGATCCGTTCTATGCGAGTCAGCTTGCCCGCGTGTGGCTGTGGAAGGACTGGCCTGGTCGCTGGTACCCGCAGAAGGAAGCCGGGATCGACCTCGTCGCTCAGCACCGCGATGGAACGCTGTGGGCGATTCAGGCCAAGGCATACGACGCGGCTTACTCGGTCACGAAGCGCGATGTGGACACGTTCCTCTCGGAGTCAAACCGCAAAGACGACAAGACCGGGCGCCCCTTGTTCTCCTACCGTCTGCTTCTGGCGACGACCCGCAAGCAACTAGGAAGCACCGCCCGAAACACGATCAATGCTCAGTCAATCCCGGTAGGATATCGGGGCCGCACCGAATTTGATGCTGTCGAGATCGCCTGGCCCGCTTCACCTTCTGATCTGCGTGCGCGTCGGCTCCCACCCAAGGAGCCGAAAGGCCACTGGGCTTACCAGGGCGAAGCGATGAGCAACGTAGTGAAGGGTTTCGAGCAGGCCGACCGTGGAAAGCTGATCATGGCGTGCGGGACCGGGAAAACCCTGACCGCGTTGTTCATCCGCGAAAAACTGGCTGCCCAGCGCACACTCGTGTTGGTCCCTTCGCTTCAACTGATGAAACAGACGATCGGCGAGTGGACCCGCAACAAAACGGTGGACTTCGACTTTCTTCCCGTGTGCTCGGATGAGACGGTTTCCAAAGAGGACGACGACATGCCGGTGTCGAGCACGAGCGACCTGGGCTTGCCGGTTACCACCGACCCTGAGAAGATCGCGGCGTTTCTGCGTCGGCGCTCTGGCCCTCTTGTCGTGTTCGCCACCTACCAGTCGTCACCGGAAATCGCTAAGGCATTCAAGCTGGGTCGCGTGCCAGCTTTCGATTTGGCTATCGCCGACGAAGCACACCGTTGCGCAGCCTCTCATTCATCGGAGTTCGCCACCATCCTGGACAAGGAGAAGATCAAGGCTCACCGCCGCTTGTTCATGACGGCTACCCCGCGCATCTACTCGGCTCATGTCCTGAAGACAGCAAAGGAGGCCGGGTATGAGTTCGCCTCGATGGACGACGAGGACAAGTTTGGAAAGGTGTTCCACCGCCTGACTTTTCATGAGGCGATAGAGCGGAAGCTGCTCACCGACTACCAAGTCGCCATCATCGGCGTCGATAACGCCACCTACCGAGGCTGGGCCGAAAAGGGTTGGTTCATCACCATTGACGGCAAGGAAGTGAAGGACGCTCGCTCGGTGGCTGGACAGATCGGCCTAGCCAAAGCGATGCGCGAGTACGGCCTGCACCGGGTCATTACTTTCCACCGGCTCGTCAAGGGGGCCAAGGCGTTTAAGGCGTCGTTTCCTGACGTGATCGATTGGATGCCCGCACGGCAGCGACCCAAGGGCATGCTGTGGACGGATCATGTTGACGGCACGATGTCTGCCTCGGAGCGCCAGCGTAGGCTGCAACGTCTTGGCGATGTAGGTAATGGCGAGCACGGGGTAATCTCTAATGCGCGTTGCCTCACCGAAGGAATCGACGTCCCCAGCCTTGACGGCGTGGCCTTCATCGACCCAAAACGATCAGACATCGACATCGCCCAGGCTGTCGGTCGAGCCATCCGGCTTGCTGACGGCAAGACACTCGGCACCATCGTCATCCCCGTTTTCATCGACACCGACGAGTCGAACCCCGATGTCATTCTTGAAGACTCAGCGTTCAAACCGGTTTGGGACGTACTGCTGGCACTGCGGTCGCACGATGAGGACTTGGCCCAACAGCTTGATGACTTGCGCCGGATGCTCGGGCGCCTACCTCGTGGCAGTCGTGGTTCATTACGACTGCCGCCCAAGATTAAGGTTGTTGACATCCCCGACGTCTGTGGGGGCGAATTCGCCAGCGCCTTCAAAGTGCGAATCATCGAGCAGACCACCGCCTCTTGGGAGTTCTGGTTCGGGCTGCTGGAGCAATTTGTTCAACAGAACAATCACGCTCGCGTCCCAAAGTCGTACGTAGCCAATGGCTACCGTCTCGGTGGTTGGATCAGTAACCAACGCACCCACTACTCCAAAGGCACGCTTGATGCCGATCGGCAACGGCGGCTCCAAGACCTGACCGGCTGGTCGTGGGACGTGAACGTCGACCTGTGGGAGGAAGGTTTCAACAGGCTCCTGGATTACATCGAGGAGAATGGTCACACCCGCGTGCCTGCGAAGTACAGGGTAAATGGGTACCCACTTGGACAATGGGTGGCCATACAACGCAGCTTTGGCAACAGGGGCGCACTCGACCCCGACCGCAAGCGCCGACTTGCCAACCTGACCGGCTGGACGTGGGACATCATCGGCGACCTGTGGGAGGAAGGTTTCAGCAGGCTCCTTGATTACATCCAGCAGCATGGTCACTCCCGCGTACCCGCGCAGTACCGGGTGAACGGGTACCCACTTGGACAATGGGCGACGGTACAACGCAGCACTTACAACAAAGGCGCACTTGACCCCGATAAGCGGAGCCGGTTGGCAGACCTACCCGGCTGGTCGTGGGATGCCCAGGATGCCAAGTGGGAACAGGGCTTCCGGCTACTGCAGGAATACGTCGAACACCATGGTGACGCCCGAGTCCCATCGTCCTACACAATCGATGGCTACCAACTTGGGACGTGGGTCATGACTCAACGCCGCAGAAAGGGAGAACTTAGTTCCGACAGGCAGCGCCTGCTCCAGGACCTGGCGGGCTGGACATGGAACACCCTCGAAGCCAAGTGGGAGGAGGGCTTCCGGCGACTGCAGGAATACGTCGAACAACATGGTGACGTCCGAGTCCCATCGGACTACAACGTCGACGGTTACCGACTGGGAAGGTGGGTCATTAAGCAACGACGCGCCCAAGCCCAGGGGAAGCTTGATCCCGATAGGCGGTGCCGATTGATTGCCCTTCCGGGCTGGTCCTGGGATAAGCGAGCCTCCGGCTGGGAGGAGGGTTTCCGGCGATTGCAGGATTACGTCGAACACCACGGTGACGCCCGAGTCGAAAAGTCTCATCAGGTCGACGGCTACCGGCTTGGGGTTTGGGTTGCCACGCAACGTAAACGATACGCCCAGGGAAGGCTTGAACCCGATAGACAGCGCCTACTGCAGGGCTTGCCAGGCTGGACGTGGAACACCCTGGATGTGAATTGGGAAAAGAGCTTCAGCCGACTTCTGGAATATGTCCAACTCTATGGCGACGCCCGAGTCCCAGTGGCCTACGAAGTCGATGGTTATCCTCTAGGGCGATGGGTAGCCGTGCAGCGCCGTTTCCGCACCAATGGAAAGCTCAGCTCCGACAGACAACGCCGGTTACAAGACCTACCCGGCTGGACATGGGACGCTACCACGTACAAGGGATTTGGAAGCAGCAAACGATGACAAGGTCGAAGGTCCAAAAGATTCGTTCGGGACACCTTAGCTGAACCCAGCGGCGTCCAGGTCTATGAACAGGCGGCTGAGCACGTCCATTTGCCGCCCAGCGGCCTCGCTGAGCGATGTTCGGCGGTGGGCGAGGGTAAAATTATGCTGTCCGCACCCGTTCCTCTGTCAGGGCGGCAATGCGTGCGGCCTGGTAATCGTCAACCAGGCTGCGGGTCTCGGCGATGGTGCTGACCATTGCCTGCGTGTTGCGGCGCAACCGCTCTTGGAGTTCAGCGGCCTCGCTGCGCCGCCGGTTCGCCTCGATGCGCCGGTTGAGGTCTCGTCGGTCCTCGTCGCTCGCTTCCATCTGGCGCAGCCGGTTCTCGTCCAACCGCCGTTGCAGATCGTTAGGCGTGACCTGCTGTCCACGATTGCGTGCCTCAATCAATGCCGGGGTCGGAGCGATGTCTCGGTTGTCAGTGCGTGTGAATAGCTTTGGAAGCTCCTTCCGACGTGCCAGGTCATATACATCATTCGGGTCAACTCCCAATTGCCGCGACAGAGAATCAAGGGATCGCAGACCAACATGAGCGGCTTCGTAAGCAGCGTTCGCGGTGATCGTAACGTCAAGCAACTTTCCGGAGATGAGATGCCGCACAGCGCAACCATTCTCATGCCGCCACTCGTCTTGCGCGTGGGAGAAGGCGAACGACGATCCGGCAACGTCGCCGCGCTCCACCAGTTCGTACACATCGGCGCGACCACGCGGCACACTCATTTCGAACGCCAAACCGGCCTGATCAACTTGGAGATCCAACGTGCCTGCACGCACGGTGGCCAGTAGGTCGCGATGCTCGTACTTGCCCACCACATCACGAAATCTAGTGTCAACCAGACTCTTATTGAAGAAGGATTTTTCGACCTGCTCCTTCCACCCGCCGAAGTCCCTCGACAGACTGCCAAACAATGCGGCGTATCCGCCCACAATCTGGTCACCGGAGACCCGGCCACCCCTGCTGCGTACCTCGACACCCGGTGTGAGAGGGGCGAATTCGATCTCGGGGGGACTCATCGCACTTCCACGGCTATGGTCTCGTCGTATTCCTGCAACACCACGTCAATGGCTGCGAGGGTCAACTGCTTAATGTCTTCTTCAGGCATAAAGATAATGAAACACTTTGCTTCATCAGCTAATTCGGCCCACACGTTATGGGGTGAAGCTGCCCAAGCGTCCGCACTCTGATCGCGGGTACCTGACGCACGGCCAGGTGGTCGCGCTCGCCGCAGCGGTGGACCGAGACCCAACTGTGGTCCGCTTCCTGGCGTACACCGGCCTGCGGTGGGGCGAGATGGCAGCACTGCGTGTACAGGATTTCGACATGCTGCGACGCCGCGTCAACGTGTCGCGGTCGGTCACCGAATCGGGTGGGCTGGTGTGGACCCCTGGCAAGACCCATGAGCGTCGGTCGGTTCCGTTCCCGGCTGTGCTGGCCGATGAGCTGGCGGCGCTGATGGTGGGCAAGAGCCGCGACGCGCTGGTGTTCACCGACATGCGCGGCGGGGTGCTACGGAACTCCAACTGGCGGGCCCGGGTGTTCGCGCCGGCGGTCGAGAAGTGCCAGGTGGGCGACGACACTTTCCCGACCATCACTCCGCACGACTTGCGCCACACCGCGGCCAGCCTGGCGGTGTCGGCGGGCGCGAATGTGAAGGCGCTGCAAAGGATGCTCGGCCACGCCAAGGCGTCGATGACATTGGACGTGTATGCCGATCTGTTCGACGACGATCTGGACAGTGTGGCGTGCAAACTGGACGCGGCGATTCGATCTGCTGCGTACTGACTGCGTACCGGCCAATTCCAAGACCGAAGCCAGCTAACCGCATCGAACCATCTAGCTGGGTTTTCGCTGGTGGAGCTAAGGGGATTCGAACCCCTGACCTACTCGATGCGAACGAGTCGCGCTACCAACTGCGCCATAGCCCCTAGCCGCTAGCAGGCTACCAGCCACGGCGCCGGCAGCTAAAACCCGCGGCGCTACTGACCGGCCGCCCGGGGCAGGTCGTAGTGGCGCGCCAGCGACGCATAGTCGAGGTGCTCAAAGATCGGGTCTTCGTCGTCGATCTCCAGCACCACCGCGCCCGGGCGCCGCAGCCGCGCCGGTATTACGTCGAACTCGCGGTCGTAGGCGTTCTCCACGCCCAGCCTCGACCGCGCGACTCGCTGCATCCGCCGAAGCCGCAGCCGCTGCTCAATCCGGGTCTGCCTGCGCAGGTAGGCCAAATAGAGCACGGTCACACTACCGGCGCCCCCGCAGGCCCACCACGCAGTCGGCGTCACCAAGTACGCCACCAATGCCGTGGCCAGCATGCAGAGCGACAGCGTCATAACCATCCGTTTGCGGAAACGGTATTTGCGGGCACTGACAGCGGCGGAGGTCTTCGATTCGTATCGACGACGCCGCGCCGTCACCGGAGTGGGCGCCGGCGACGGTTCAGCCGCGATCTCGATACCGGACGTGTCGTCCACATACTCGTATTGAGCGGCGTCCTCGTCGGGGTCCTCATCTACCTCGTCAGGATCGTTGGGTTCAGCTTCCGCTTCGCCCATCTCAGCAGCAGCGGTCTGCTCCTCGGCAACTAGCTCGGCCTCGGCTTCCTCGGCCGCACTTTCTATGGGATGCGCCGCCGAGTCCTCGTCGTCGGCGTCGGTGGATTCGAGATCCGCCTGGGCCACCGGTTGTGTCTGGGGTAAATCGTCCTCGTCCTCGAGGTCGTCGAGATCGGAGCTTTCCTGTGGTTGCCAGTCGGGATCGCTGCGATGCCCCGCCGCGGGCCCAGTGCGTCTCAGCAGCCGCGCGCCGGCGGCGCTGTTGAGCACCCGGGTCGCCAATGCCACATCGCTGGTGCGCCGTACCGCATCCCGCTTGCTGATCAGCATGGGGACCAACACGAACAGCCACAGCACCACCAACGAAATCCACAGCAAAGATTGCGGGATGCTTGGCATGTGACCTGCTCCTTTCCCGGCACAAGCGCAGCCGGCCAGGACAATTACACACCTGTAATTTGCTCATTACAAGCACCGCAAACCACAAATGTCACTTTTGTAACACCGTAGACCGGCCCGTTTCCGGCCGAGAGCTCCTAGGCGCTGGCCAGTTGCACTTCCGCTACTCCAAGGATTAGCGCCTTTCGAACCCGATGGCGCGCTAGGCCCAGCTCGCATGTCCGTCCCGGACGAGCGTCGAGGTCACCGTCCCGTACACGTCTTCGACGGTCAGTCCCATCAACAAGTGGTCGCGCCAGGCCCCATCCACCTCGAGGTAGCGCCGCAGCAGGCCCTCTTCCCGGAATCCGACTTTGGCCAGCACTGCCCGGCTGGCCACATTCTCCGGGCGCACGGTGGCCTCCACGCGGTGCAATGCCACAGGGCCGAAGCAGTGGTCGAGCCCCAACGCCAACGCTCCGGTAGCCACTCCCCCGCCCGTCGCTGAGCTAGACACCCAATAGCCGATCCATGCCGACCGCAATGCCCCGTGAATAACGTTGCCGATAGTCAGCTGACCGCAGAATTCCCCGTCCAGCTCGATCGCGTACGGCAGCATCCGGCCTTTGCGGGCCTCAGAACGCAGACTCGAGCACACCGCCGGCCACGACGAAACCGCATGACGGACAGTCCAATCCGCACCGGCGCTGGGCTCCCACGGCTCCAGATGAGCGCGGTCAGTCAACCGGATGCGGCTCCACTGCGCGGCATCGCGCATGCGCACCGGCCGCAGGCGGATGACGCCAGCCGGAACCCGCAGTGGCCCGACGACCATCGGCCACCCGGGATGACGGAAGCTGGTGCGCCACAGGTTCACGGGAGTGTCCCCGATCAGCCTCGCTGAGCCAGGAAGGCAACATCGACGATCTCGCCGGTGCGGATCTGCTCGGCATCGCTGGGAACCATCACTAGACAGTTTGCCTCAGCCAGCGTCGCCAGCAAATGTGATGAGGCGCCTGGGGCGCCGCCGAGAGCCTGCACCAGATAATCGCCGGAGTCCTGATCGCGCATCAGCTGACCGCGCAGATAACCTTTGCGCCCCCGCACCGACGTGATAGGGGACAGCGTCCGGGCCTGCACCACCCGACGCATCGGCTGTCGCTTGCCCAACGAGAGCCGGATCAACGGCCGCACCATCACCTCGAAGACCACCAGCGCGCTAACCGGGTTGGCCGGCAGCAGAAACGTCGGCACCCCCTCGCGGCCCAGCTGACCGAAGCCCTGAACGGATCCCGGGTGCATGGCCACGCGGGTGACTTCCATTTCGCCGAGCTCCGAGAGCACTTTGCACACCGCCTCCGCGGCCGCACCGCCCACCGCACCGGCGATGACGACAATCTCCGCGCGGTTGATCTGACCCTCGACGGCATCGCGGAGTTGCTTGGGATCGCTGCTGACGATGCCGATGCGGTTCACCTCGGCGCCGGCGTCGCGGCCGGCTGCCGCCAGAGCGTAGGAGTTGACGTCGTAAACCTGCCCCGGCCCGGGCGTGCGCGAGATATCGACCAGTTCGCCGCCGACCGCCATCACCGACAGGCGCGGCCGCGGGTGGACCAGCACGCGTTCGCGGCCCACCGCCGCCAGCAACCCCACCTGGGCGGGGCCGATGATCGTCCCGGCTCGCACGGCGACGTCACCAGGCTGCACGTCATCGCCGGTTCGGCGCACATAGGCACCCGACCGCACGCCACGCAGCACCCGTACCCGCGACTGTCCGCCGTCGGTCCAGTGCAACGGCAGCACCGCGTCGGCCAAAGTGGGCAGCGGCGCTCCGGTCTGCACCCGAACGGCCTGGCGGGGCTGCAGCCTTCCGGCCGTGCGGGCACCGGCTTCGATCGTGCCCATGACCGGCAGGCTTGCTTCCCCACCCTCGCCGTCGGGTGACTCAGTGTCGGCGGCACTGAGCACGTCGACACTGCGTACCGCGTAGCCGTCGATCGCGGCCTGGTCGAAGCCGGGGAGTGGGCGTTCGGTCACCACTTCCTCGGCGCACATCAGGCCTTGCGCCTCCGCGATTGCGACCCGGATCGGCCTGGGCGCCACCGCGGCCGCCGACACCCGGGCTTGCTGTTCCTCCACAGAACGCACGGCACGCCTTCCAAGCTTTTAGAAGTTCACGGACCGATCCGGTTGCCCGGCTTCTCTCGGGCACATTCGGCGCCCGAAACGTCGCTAGCGCTCGGTCGGGCCCAACCGCGCCACCAACCATTCCCGCAAGTCCGGGCCGTAGTCGTCACGGTCCAGTGCAAAGTCAACCGCAGCCTTGAGGTAGCCGCCGGGATTTCCCAGGTCGTGTCGAGACCCGCGATGCACCACGACGTGCACGGGATGGCCTTCCTTGATCAGCAGCGCGATCGCATCGGTGAGCTGCACCTCGCCGCCGGCGCCGCGCTCGGTGTGGCGCAGCGCATCGAAGATGGCGCGGTCGAGCACGTAGCGGCCGGCGGCCGCAAACCTCGACGGAGCCTCCTCCGGCTTGGGTTTTTCGACCATCCCATTGACCTTGAGTACGTCCTTGCCGGCGTTGGCCACCGGCTCGACGTCGAAGACCCCATATGCGCTGGTCTCCTCCAGCGAGACCTCGATCGCGCACAACACGCTGCCGCCATGTTCAGCCCGCACCTTCGACATGGTCTCCAGCACACCAATGGGCAACACCAAGTCGTCGGGCAGCAGCACCGCAATTGCGTCCTCGTCGGCCGACAACACCGACTCCACACAGCTGATGGCGTGGCCCAAGCCGAGCGGCTGATCTTGCACCACCGACGCGACCTTGATCAGCTGCGGGGCCCGGCGAACCTTGTCGAGCATGTCCTTCTTGCCGCGGGCCTCGAGCGTGCCCTCCAGCACCAGATCCTCGACGAAATGCGCGACCACGCTGTCTTTGCCCTGCGAGGTGATGATCACCAGGCGTTCGGCACCGGCCTCGGCCGCCTCGGCGGCGACCAGCTCGATGCCCGGGGTGTCGACTACCGGCAGTAGCTCTTTGGGCACCGTTTTGGTGGTCGGCAAAAACCGGGTGCCCAAGCCGGCCGCGGGTACCACCGCCGTGCGGGGAACGTATGCGCGCGCCATGCGTCACACCATAACCGCACTAGGCCGCCCGGCCCGGTGTGGCGGTACGAAAGCTGGTGCTGTCATCGTTGGGGGGTGGGGACCGCCGGCAAGGCAGCGTTGCGAGAGCAGCTGCTGGCTGCTCGCCGCTCGGTCTCCGACGACGTCCGCGCTGCCGAGGCCCGCGCGCTCACCGAGCACCTAAAGCTGCTGGTGACCGGCAGCGGCACCATCTGTGCCTATGTGCCGGTGGGCGCAGAGCCTGGGTCGATCGAGATGCTCGACGTGTTGCTGCGCCGGGTAGGCCGGGTGTTGCTGCCCGTCGCGCGTACGACGAGCGACGACACGCCGATACCACTGCGCTGGGGCGAGTACCGGCCCGGCCGACTGGTGGCCGGGCGGTTTGGTCTACTCGAACCGGCCGAGCCGTGGCTGCCGGCGTCGGCGCTGGCCGACGCGAGCCTGGTGCTGGTACCGGCACTAGCGGTCGACCGCCGCGGGGTTCGCCTGGGCCGGGGCCGCGGCTTCTACGATCGCTCCCTGGCGTGCCGGGACCCGCACGCGGATCTGGTTGCGGTCGTGCGTGACGAGGAGCTGGTCGACGAGCTGCCGTGCGAACCGCACGACGTGCCGATGACTCATGCCCTCACACCCGGGCGCGGGATGATCGCCCTGCACGGCGCAGGAATGACGCGGCCAATGTAGCGGTTCTAGCACTTGAGACGGTAGAGTGCTAACGAAGCTCATCACACTCGGAGGTTTCCGTGCCGACCTACAGCTACGCGTGCACCGAATGCGACAACCGCTTCGACGTTGTGCAGGCCTTCACCGACGACGCGCTGACCACCTGCCAGCGGTGCTCCGGGCGGCTGCGCAAGATCTTCAACTCCGTCGGCGTGGTGTTCAAGGGCAGCGGCTTCTACCGCACTGACAGTCGGGAGTCCGCGAAGACCAACGGTTCGGGTGAGAAGAGCTCAAGCGAGAAGAGCTCGGGCGAGAAGAGCTCAAGCGACAACAGCACTGGCGGGAAGAGCAGCTCAGCGGAGAAGTCGACCGCATCCTCCAGCACAGCGGCGGCCTAGGCGGTTATCCACAGACAGGGGCCGCGACCGGCAGTCCCGCTGATCTCTCGCACCTAGCGTTACGGCATGCGGGAGTCGCTGAACCCATCGCTGCTGACCCAGCTCACACAAGCACTGCGTCCCGACTGGACCCGCACTGTCCTGGCCCGCCGCGTTGCCGCCGCTGCATTGGTGGTGCTGGCCGGCATCGCGGCCATGCGGTCGAACCCCGACGGTGACCGTGCGGACGTCGTCGTCGCCGCACGCGACCTCAGCCCAGGCGTTGCGTTGGCCGCCGACGACGTCCGGCTCGAAAAGCGGCTCGCCACAACAATTCCCGATGGATCGCAGCCTGAGCTGGGCCGTGTGATCGGTTCGACGCTAGCCGGCCCGACACGGCGCGGCGAGGTACTGACCGATGTCCGGTTACTTGGCGGCCGGCTGGCCGAATCGGCAGCTGGCCCGGGTGCGCGGATCGTGCCGCTGCATCCGGCGGATCCCGCACTGATCGACCTGGTTCGCCCCGGTGACGTTGTGGACATCTTGGCGGCCGAGGCGGACGCGAAGGACGCTCCCCGCGTCGTAGCAACCGATGCCGTCGTGATTCTCGTGTCGGCAAAGCCCAAGGCGCAGGCCGGCAACGACGATCGAGTCGTGCTGGTCGCCTTGCCTGCCCGCACGGCGCACGCGGTGGCCGGCGCCGCGTTGGTTCAGACGGTGACGCTCACCCTGCACTGACCGCTTGTCCGCCGCTCGGCGCGGCCTGCTCGGTGGCACAGTACTTGCACTTCTTGGCCGCCTCAGGAATGTCGGACATGCATTGCTGGCACGCCTTGGTCGCCGGCTCCTCGCCGAACACCGTGACCCCGCGGCGCTTCTGGATATGCCGGTAGGGCACCACGATCGCGAAGTACACGACGGACACGAAGACGAGGAAGTAGATGATCGCCGAGATGAACGCCCCGAGGTCGACGAAGGTCGCCTTGTTGCCGGCCGTGCCGAGTTGCCAGCCCAACCCGAAGGTGGCATGCGGTTGCGCGGCCGCGACGAGCGGATTGATCACGCTGTCGGTGAAGGCTTTGACCAGGTTCGAAAAGGCCAAGGCCACAACCAGGCCGACGGCCACGGTGATCACGTCACCGCGCATCACGAAATTCTTGAATCCTTTGAACACGCCGGACACCTCCCGTCAGCACCAATGAGCACGGCGACGTGACGCCACCGCGAAGAACGGTATGTCCCCGAGCACGCAATTTGCGCGGTTCATGGCAATTAGTGATTGAGGGTTGACCGCGCCGTGACACCGGCCAGTGCGGCCATGGCCAGCCGCTCGGAGCCGGAGTTAAATTTCCAGACTCGACAGTTGACCGATGATCTGCGCCGCCAGCGGGTTGAGCGTGGCCATGCCGTCTCGCACGGCATATCGCGATCCGGCGAGGTTGACCACGAGCGTGCTGCCCGATATCCCGGCCAGACCGCGCGACAGCCCGGCGTCGACGATGCCGGCGGACAGCGCCGATGCGCGGATAGCTTCTGCGATGCCAAGGATTTCGCGGTCGAGAATGTCGCGGGTGGCTTCTGGGGTGACGTCGCGAGGGGTGACACCGGTGCCGCCGACCGAGACCACCAGGTCCACGCCGCCGATCACCGCGGTGTTCAACGCGTTGCGGATCTCCACCTCGTCGGCGGCGACGGCCACCACTCCGTCCACGACGAACCCCGCCTCGTTGAGCAATTCGGTCACCAACGGGCCGCTGTGGTCCTCGTCGCCGTGCGCGGTGCGGTCGTCGACCACCACGACCAGTGCCCTGCCGACGATCTCCGCACTCTGTTCCATAGTTGCCACCGTATATCTGGGGTCTGACGACGACCCGGCGACTCTGATCACTGTTCCGCCTTACCGAGTGTGACCTGCACGGTCCGCTTGCCGCCGGGATCCTGGTAGGTCAGGGTCACCTTGTCCCCCGGCGCCTTCGACCGAATGGCGGCGACGAGCGCGTCGGCGCTGTTGATGGGGCGGTCGTTGACTTTGGTGACGGTGACCCCTTTAGGCAGCCCGGCACTGGCCGCCGCTCCGTCGGGCACCACCTCGACCACCTTGGCGCCTGGCGTGTCCTTGTCACTGGTCACCTGCACACCCAGCGAGGCATGTGCCGCCGTGCCGGTGCTGATCAGCTCATCGGCAATGCGCTTGGCCTGATCGATCGGAATGGCAAAGCCCAGACCGATGGAGCCGCTTTGCGCGTCGGCCGAGTCAGCGCCGAGGGTGGCGATCGCCGAGTTGACGCCGATCAAGTCGCCGTTCATGTTCACCAACGCACCGCCGGAGTTTCCGGGGTTGATCGCGGCGTCGGTCTGGATCGCGTCGAGCACGGTGTTCTGATTAGCCGACTCCCCGGTGGTGGACACTGGCCGGTTGAGCGCGCTGACGATGCCTGTCGTCACCGTGCCCTCCAGTCCCAGCGGGGAACCGACCGCCACCACGGGTTGACCGACTCGCAGGTTCGCCGAGGACCCGAGCGTGATGGGCTTCAGTCCCGACATGCCCTGAACGCGGACCACTGCAATGTCACTGGTCGGGTCGCTTCCGACCACCGTGAACGGCGCGGTGCGGCCGTCAGAAAAAGTCACCGTGGTTTTCAGCGCGCCGGGCGGCGCGCCATCGCGCCCGCCCTTGGCGGCAGCGGCGACGACGTGATTGTTGGTCAGGATCGTCCCATCGGGGGACAAAACGATGCCCGAGCCCTCTTCGGACTGCCTGCCCAGGTCTGTCTCGAGCATCACCACGCTGGGCACTACCTTGGCGGCGACCTGCTCTACGGCACCCGCCGGCGCGTTGGCCGCGGGCACGCTGGGAGCGGCGCCGCCCCCGATCGTGCCCGCTGCGCTGCCTGCCGGCTGCCGGCCCTGTTCGACCACCGACGCCACTCCCCCGCCGATGCCGGCTGACACCACCGCGATGGCTAGCGCGCCGACCGTTAATAGCCCTGCGCGAGAACGTTTTTGGCCCACAGGACCGTAGGACGGCGGCGGCGCCCCGACTGCGGGGCCCTGCCCAGCGCCACCAAACGGCCCGTACGGCTGACGGTAGGCGGGCTGCTGCGGGTAGCGCCAGTCGTACTGCTGGCCTTGGCCGGTATAACCGGGCGCCGTCGATTGGTTGGGCGTTGGACGGTATCCCGGCTGCTGCGGCGGTGGCGAATACCTCGGGTGATTCGTCATGTCGCTGGGTCGCTCTTCCGTGAATGGGGCTTCGGATTCAACAGTAACCGCAACTACCCTGCCTGGGTGGACTGAGAATCCGCTGAGACAACGTTCGCGGGACCCAGAGAGTTTCCCGAGTCTGCGGTGCGACCGGCGTCGGCTGCGGGCGCGGGGTGGGCCGCAACCGGTAGCGGACGCCCGGGAAGCAACACATAGATCGACGTGCCCGGGGGCTGACCGCCCGGCACGGTATCTTCCACCCGCAGCGCGCCCCCGTGTTTAAGTACCACCTGCTTGACGATCGCGAGGCCCAGCCCTGATCCGGGCATCGCCCGCGCGGACGCCGAGCGGAAGAACCGCTCGAATACCAGGCTGCGCTCGTGCGGCGGGATCCCCGGACCGTTGTCGGACACCACCAGCTCGGCA
>NZ_DASRBZ010000172.1:0-3339 GCF_035653355.1 Mycobacterium sp.
CAGCTCGAAATTGGCCTTCTCCACACCGGGATTGGCGATGATGTTCATCCGCAGTCCGGCACGCAGGTCGTCATACTGGCCCTCGAGGAAGCCGCGGGCGCGGTAGAACACGTTGTTCATCCCCATGATGGCCGCAGCACCCAGCGCCGACTGGTAGGCCTCGGCGGACAGGTGGTCGGCTGCCTCCGCGCCAATCTGAGCTAGCACCTGGGTGTTTCGCGTCGCGGCCGCGCTGGCCAGCAGCGTGCCCCACAGCTGCTCTTCGCCCAGCGTTGTGGTGCGGGTGATCGAGCCGAGGTTGAGCTTGAGGTCCTTGGCGTACTCGGGCAGCGCGGACTTCAGGTTCTCGATACTCATGCTGCCTTCCTTTACGCCGACTTCCTGAGCTCATCGCCGGCGTCGATGGTCGGGTCGCCCTTGCGCCAGTTGCAGGCGCACAGCTCGTCGGACTGCAGGGCGTCGAGCACACGCAGCACCTCGTCGACGTTGCGGCCCACCGAGCCGGCGGTCACCGAGACGAACTGGATTTCGTTGTTGGGGTCGACGATAAAGGTGACCCGATCGGCCACACCGTCGTCGTTGAGCGCGCCGGTGGCCGTGACCAGCTCGCGCTTGATGTCCGACAGCATCGGGAACGGCAGCTTCTTGAGGTCCTCGTGCTGGACGCGCCAGTTGAAGTGCACGAACTCGCTGTCCACCGAGACGCCCAAGACCTTGGCGTCGCGGTCCTCGAACTCGTCGTTCAGCTTGCCGAAGGCAGCGATCTCGGTCGGGCACACGAACGTAAAGTCCTTCGGCCAGAAGAAGATCACTCGCCACTTGCCGGGGTAGTCGTCGCCGGAGATGGTGGTGAAGTAGTCGCCGGGCTGCTTGGCGTCAACCTTCGACAGATCACCACCGACCAGTGCGGTGAGCTGGTAGGCGGGCAACTGGTCGCCAATGCTCAACAGGGCCATGTCGCTCCTCAAGTTCAAGATCGGATTTGCTCACCACCATCCTGCCGAAACCGCACTAAGAATTAAAGGTGATATATCCCACTATACTTATAGGTATGACCGATAGGAGTTATCAACCGACGATCGCCGGCCTGCGTGCCTTCGCGGCGGTGGCCGAAAAGCAGCACTTTGGCGGTGCCGCAACCACTCTCAGCGTTAGCCAGTCGACGTTGTCGCAGGCGCTGGCGGCGCTGGAAACCGGCCTCGGCGTCCAGCTGATCGAGCGGTCGACGCGGCGCGTCTTCTTGACACCGGAGGGCCGCCAGTTACTGCCACATGCCCAAGCGGTGATCGATGCTGTCGACGCGTTCACGGCGGCCGCGGCCGGGGCATCCGACCCGCTGGAGGGCAGCATGCGGCTGGGACTGATCCCCACGGTAGCCCCGTACGTGCTGCCGACGGTGCTGGGCGGGCTGGCCGAACGGTTGCCCGCGCTGACGTTACGGGTGGTCGAGGATCAAACCGAGCGACTGCTGGCGGCGTTGCACGAAGGCGCGTTGGACGCCGCGCTGATCGCTATGCCTGCCGAGACCAGCGGGATAACCGAGATCCCGATTTACGACGAAGATTTCGTGCTCGCACTACCGCCGGGACATCCGCTGTCGGGCAAGCGACGAGTACCGCCGGCGGCGCTGGCGCAGCTGCCGTTGCTGTTGCTCGACGAGGGCCACTGCTTGCGCGATCAGGCGCTGGACGTGTGCCATAAGGCCGGCATCCAGGCCGAGCTGGCCAATACCCGGGCGGCGTCGCTGGCGACGGCGGTGCAGTGCGTCACGGGAGGGTTGGGTGTGACGTTGATCCCGCAGAGCGCGGTGGCCGTCGAGGCGGCGCGCAGCCGGCTCGGCCTCGCGCAGTTCGCGACACCCCGGCCGGGACGGCGGATTGGTCTGGTCTTCAGATCCTCGAGTGGCCGCGATGCGGCCTACCGGCGGCTGGCCGCCATCATCGGCGAGTTGGTCAGCAGGGACCAGGACGTACGTCTGGTCGGTTAGGCGGCACCCGCCCGTCGACGCCTGGCAGGAACGTGTTCTAGTTTGCATCATGCTGGACTTCACCCAAGAGGACATCAGCGCCGAGGACGTCGAGCGGCTGCGCGCGATCTACGAACCGCTGGCCCGTTCGGTCCGCGAGCTGGTTGACGCCACAGTGCGGACCCAGGTCGACTCCGACGCCGTCGCCGCCGCCAGAGCCGAGATCGACTCGGCCACAACGCGATTGCGCTGCAAGCAGCTCGACGGCACGTTCGGTGTGCGCTACCTGGCCAGCGGCGAGCGGATGGCCTGGGGTAACGCCGTCATCGGTATCCGCAACCCGCTGGCCCCGCCGTTGGTGGTCAACCGCGACCCATCGGGAAAGGTGTGGTGCGATTTTCACCTCGGCGCGGCCTACGAGGGCCCCCCGGGACATGTGCACGGGGGAGTCGCCGCCCTCGTTCTCGACCACCTGCTGGGTGAAGCCGCCAGTGACGGTGTCAATCCGCGTTTTACCGGCACGATCAGCCTGCGCTATGTGCGGGCCACCCGGCTGGGCCGCCTGCGCGCCGAGGCCAGGACTTCGCGGGTCGAGGGGGCCAAGACGTTCGCGGTGGGTCATCTCGCCGACGACGAAGGAGTCACCGTCGAAGCCGAGGGTGTATTCATCTTGCCCAGGTGGCTGCGGGACCAACCGGACTCGCCGGTGCAGCGTTAGGTCTGCCCATGGAGAAGGTCATCGCTGTGTTGCGGGCGGCCGACCGCGACGACGACTGGTGCACCCGGCAACGAGGCCCCATCGCGGAGGCCATCCTTCGCCTCGGTGTTGCGGGGCTGACTGTCAACGTGCGCGACAGCGCGGTCCGCGATTCGCTGATGACGTTGACGACACTCGACCCGCCCGTCGCCGCGGTGGTGAGTATGTGGACTCAGCAGTGTTACGGCGAGCAGGTTACCGCCGCGCTGACCCTGCTGCAGATGGAGTGCGATCAGCTTGCCGCCTACCTGGTCACCGAATCGGTCCCCTTGCCAGCACCGCTCGGAATTGGCGCTCGCACAGCTGGTTTGGCTAACGTTGCGCTGCTGCGCCGGCCCGCCGACATGGACCAGCAGACCTGGCTGACCCGCTGGCAGCGCGACCACACCCCGGTGGCGATCGAGACCCAGGCGACATTCGGCTACACGCAGAACTGGGTGGTGCGCGCCCTCACCCCAGATGCGCCGGCAGTCGCCGGCATCGTCGAAGAGTTGTTCCCGGCCGAGGCGATCAGCGACCTGAAGGCGTTCTTCGGCGCCGCCGATGAGGACGACCTGCAGCATCGGATCAACCGGATGGTCGCCAGCACAGCGGCTTTCGGCGCCAACGAGAACAT
>NZ_DASRBZ010000173.1:0-11982 GCF_035653355.1 Mycobacterium sp.
CCGCAAATAACTTTGTGCACCACGCGCTGGTCGACTACGTCGTTCGGGTCGTCACCGCCACCCGTCATCCCGAACAGCTCGGCATGAACGACGTCAAGAGCTGGGTCGCGTTCGGCGCATCGCCGCGTGCGTCGTTGGGGATCATTGCTGCCGCGCGGTCGCTGGCGCTTGTGCGCGGTCGAGACTACGTGATTCCGCAGGATGTCATCGAGGTCATCCCCGACGTGCTGCGCCACCGGCTCGTGCTCACCTATGACGCGCTCGCCGACGAGATCGCGCCGGAGGTCGTCATCAACCGGGTTCTGCAGACCGTGGCCTTGCCGCAGGTGAATGCCGTTCCGCAGCAAGGACATTCGGTGCCTCCGGTGATGCAGGCCGCTGGGGCGGCTAGCGGTCGGTGACAGAATCCAAGGCGCCGGCGGTCGTGCATCCGCCGTCGATGCAGCGCGGCGAGATCGACGACCCGAAGTTATCGGCGGCGCTGCGCACTCTGGAGCTGACCGTCAAACGCAAGCTCGACGGTGTGTTGCACGGCGATCACCTCGGGCTGCTCCCAGGGCCCGGTACGGAGCCCGGGGAGTCGCGGCTCTACCAGCCCGGCGACGACGTGCGTCGTATGGACTGGGGCGTTACCGCGCGCACCACGGTGCCGCACGTCCGGGAGATGATCGCCGACCGGGAGCTGGAGACCTGGCTGGTGGTCGACATGTCGGCGAGCCTGGACTTCGGCACAACGGTGTGCGAGAAGCGTGACCTGGCGGTGGCGGCCGCGGCAGCGATCACCTTCCTCAACAGCGGTGGCGGCAACCGGCTCGGCGCGCTGATATCCAACGGGGAGCGGATGATTCGGGTCCCGGCCCGCTCGGGGCGCATGCATGAGCAGACGTTGTTGCGCACCATCGCGACCACCCCCAAGGCGCCGGTCGGGGTGCGCGGTGATCTGGCGGCGGCCATCGACGCGCTGCGCCGGCCGCAACGGCGCCGCGGTATGGCGGTGATCATCAGCGACTTCCTGGGCCCGATCAACTGGACGCGTCCGTTGCGCGCCATCGCCGGGCGTCACGAAGTGCTCGGTATCGAGGTGCTGGATCCCCGCGATGTCGAGCTGCCCGACGTCGGCGACGTGATCTTGCAAGACGCCGAATCCGGTGTTATCCGCGAGTTCACCATCGACCCGCAACTGCGTGATGACTTCGCCAAAGCGGCGGCGGCACACCGCGCCGAGGTCACCCAAACGCTGCGCGGTTGCGGAGCACCGCTGCTGTCGCTGCGTACCGATCGCGACTGGATCGCGGACATCGTCCGGTTCGTCGAGTCGCGCCGGCGCGGTGCATTGGCGGGGATGCAGTGACGGGTCTGCGATGACGTTGCCGTTGCTCGGGCCGATGACGCTGTCCGGTTTTGAACACCCGTGGTTCTTCCTGTTTTTGCTCGCGGTTCTCGGCCTGGCGGGGCTGTACATCATCGCGCAGGTGGCGCGGCATCGCCGGATGCTGCGGTTCGCCAACATGGAACTGCTGGAAAGCGTTGCCCCCAAACGGCCTACCCGGTGGCGTCACCTTCCGGCGATCTTGTTGGTGCTCTCGCTGCTGCTGCTGACGATCGCGATGGCCGGCCCGACCCATGATGTGCGGATTCCCCGCAACCGCGCGGTGGTGATGCTGGTGATCGACGTGTCGCAGTCGATGCGGGCCACCGATGTTGAACCCAACCGCATGGTGGCTGCGCAGGAGGCCGCGAAGACGTTCGCCGACGAGTTGACCCCGGGCATCAATCTCGGGCTGATCGCCTATGCGGGCACTGCGACCGTGCTGGTCTCGCCGACCACGAACCGGGCGGCCACCAAGGCCGCCCTGGACAAGCTGCAGTTCGCCGACCGCACCGCCACCGGCGAGGGCATCTTCACCGCGCTGCAGGCCATCGCCACTGTCGGGGC
Source organism: Mycobacterium sp. (assembly GCF_035653355.1). GTDB lineage: Bacteria > Actinomycetota > Actinomycetes > Mycobacteriales > Mycobacteriaceae > Mycobacterium. The sequence continues at coordinate 1,937 of NZ_DASRBZ010000173.1, forward strand.
GGTGATCGGCGGCGGCGACACACCGCCGCCGGCGCGGATCGTGTTGTTCTCCGACGGCAAGGAAACCGTCCCGACCAACCCGGACAACCCCAAGGGTGCGTTCACCGCGGCGCGGACCGCGAAGGACCAGGGGGTGCCGATCTCGACGATCTCGTTCGGCACCCCGTACGGCTTCGTCGAGATCAACGGGCAGCGCCAGCCGGTTCCGGTCGACGACACCACGATGAAGAAGGTCGCCGAGCTCTCCGGCGGCAACGCCTACAACGCGTCCAACTTGCAGGAACTCAAGCAGGTCTATTCGACGCTGCAGCAGCAGATCGGCTACGAGACGATCAAAGGCGACGCCAGCGTCGGCTGGCTGCGGTTGGGTTCGCTGATCCTCGCGCTGGCGGCGTTGGCGGCGCTGCTGATCAACCGGCGCTTGCCAACCTGATTTTTCGCCCACTGAGTGGCCACTTAAAGCACGCGTCCGCCGCGAAAGGCGTTCATAAGTGGCCGCTCGGCGATGCGATAGGTTGTCGGGGTGACTGACACAGCCACCGAAACCACCCCCGCGGGCAAGCCGACCTTTGTCTCCCGGTCGGTGCTAGTCACGGGCGGAAACCGGGGGATCGGTCTCGCCATCGCGCGGCGGCTGCACGCCGACGGCCACAAGGTGGCCGTCACGCACCGCGGATCCGGGGCGCCCGAGGGGGTGTTCGGCGTCGAGTGTGACGTCACCGACAACGACGCCGTCGATCGCGCTTTCAAAGCGGTCGAGGAGCACCAGGGTCCGGTCGAGGTGCTGGTGTCCAACGCCGGCCTGGCCGCGGACGCGTTCCTCATGCGGATGACCGAGGAGAAGTTCGTGAAGGTCATCGACGCCAACCTCACCGGGGCTTTCCGGGTGGCTCAACGGGCATCGCGCAGCATGCAGCGAAAGCGGTTCGGCCGAATGATCTTTATAGGTTCGGTCTCCGGCACCTGGGGCATTGGCAACCAGGCCAATTACGCAGCCTCGAAGGCCGGTCTGATCGGCATGGCCCGCTCGATCGCCCGGGAGTTGACGAAGGCCAATGTGACCGCGAACGTGGTGGCCCCGGGCTATATCGACACCGATATGACCCGCGCGCTGGATGAGCGGATTCAAGCGGGGGCACTGGAGTTCATCCCGGCGAAGCGCGTCGGCACGGCCGAAGAAGTCGCCGGCGTGGTCAGCTTCCTGGCCTCCGAGGACGCCAGTTACATTTCCGGCGCGGTGATTCCCGTTGACGGCGGGATGGGGATGGGCCACTAGGCTCTCGCCGGCACTCCCTCGACGAAGGACGGATATGGCAGGACTGCTTGAAGGCAAACGGATTCTGGTCACCGGGATCATCACCGATGCGTCGATCGCGTTCCACATCGCCCGGGTGGCGCAGGAACAAGGTGCGCAGTTGGTCTGCACCGGGTTTGACCGCCTGCGGCTCATTGAACGCATCCTTGACCGGCTACCGCAAAAGCCGCCGCTGCTCGAACTCGACGTGCAAAACAACGAGCATCTCGGAACGCTGGCCGACCGGGTGATCGAAGTCATCGGTGAAGGCAACAAGATCGACGGCGTGGTGCACTCGATCGGCTATATGCCACCCAGCGGGATGGGTATAAACCCGTTCTTCGACGCTCCTTTTGAAGATGTCTCGAAAGGCATTCATATCTCGGCGTATTCGTACGCGTCACTGGCCAAGGCGCTGTTGCCGATCATGAATCGCGGTGGGGCGATCGTCGGCATGGACTTCGACCCCACCCGGGCGATGCCGGCCTACAACTGGATGACGGTGGCCAAGAGCGCGCTGGAGTCGGTGAACCGGTTCGTCGCGCGCGAGGCCGGTCCATACGGTGTGCGGTCCAACCTTGTTGCGGCCGGCCCGATTCGGACGCTGGCGATGAGCGCAATCGTCGGCGGCGCGCTGGGTGAAGAAGCCAGCAAGCAGATGGAGCTGCTCGAGCAGGGCTGGGACCAGCGGGCCCCGATCGGCTGGGACATGAAGGACGCCACCCCGGTCGCCAAGACGGTGTGCGCGGTGCTGTCCGACTGGCTGCCGGCCACCACCGGGGACATCATCTACGCCGACGGCGGTGCGCATACCCAGCTGCTCTGATGCAGTTTGACGCTGTCCTGCTGTTGTCCTTCGGTGGACCGGAGGGGCCTGAGCACGTCCGGCCGTTTCTCAAGAACGTCACCCGCGGGCGCGACGTGCCACCCGAGCGTCTCGATGAGGTCGCCGACCACTACCTGCACTTCGGCGGGGTGTCGCCGATCAACGGCATCAACCGGGCGCTGGCAGCCGAGCTGCGCGCCGAACTTGCCGACCGCGGCGTAGAGCTGCCGGTGTATTTCGGCAACCGCAACTGGGAGCCCTACGTTGAGGATGTCGTCGCGACCATGCGCGACAACGGGATTCGCCGTGCAGCAGTATTCACGACGTCGGCGTGGAGCGGTTATTCCAGCTGCACCCAGTATGTCGAGGACATTGCCAGGGCCCGGGCAGCGGCCGGCGCCGACGCGCCGGAGCTGGTCAAACTACGGCCCTACTTCGATCATCCGCTGTTCGTCGAAATATTCGCCGATGCCATCGCCGCGGCCGCCGACACGGTGCCGGCAGACGCGCGGCTGGTGTTCACCGCACACTCGATCCCCGTTGCCGCCGACGAGCGCTGCGGACCTCGTCTCTACAGCCAGCAAGTCGCTTATGCCGCAAGGCTAGTCGCTGACGCAGCGGGCTATTCCGACTACGACCTGGTGTGGCAGTCGCGATCGGGTCCGCCGCGAATCCCTTGGTTGGAGCCCGATGTCGCCGATCATGTCGCGACGCTGGCCAAGGCGGGCACCGAGGCCGTCGTTGTATGTCCCATCGGATTCGTCGCCGACCATATCGAGGTGGTGTGGGATCTCGACCACGAGCTGCGGGCGCAGGCCGAGGCCGCGGGCGTGGCGTTCGCGCGGGCCAGCACCCCCAACGCCGATCGCCGATTCGCCCGCCTAGCAATCGGACTGATCGACGAACTCCGCTACGACCGCGAGCCGGCGCGGATCAGCGGACCGGACCCGGTGCCGGGCTGCGGAGCGAGCATCAACGGTGCGCCGTGCCGGCCGCCGCACTGTGTTGCCGAATGGTCGTCGCCGGCGGTCAGCACCGCCACGCCGACCGCAGAATCGCGCTGACCGCGGCCATCCGGGCCGATCGCACCACCGCGGCCAGTGGGCGCAGCGCCTCGGTGGCGATCTGAGCTTGCGACGCGGACTGCGCCGCGGTCGGTAACCGGCTCAGCCCGCTGCTGACTGTGATGATCGCATCGACATGTGCCGCATTCTCCAGGACGCGCAACGCCCGTGACGGCGCATGGTCGGGAACACTGTGGCGGCGCGAAGATTCGACCAGCTGCTCGACTAGTCCCCGCGGATCGGCAACCTCTGTGTTCGCAGATCTGAGTCCGAGTGTGCCGAGCGCATCGGCTGCCGACCGCACCGCTGAGCGCAGCGCGTATTCGGCATCGCCGAGCTCCTCGTGGTCGAGTGTGGGCGCTGCGGGCAGTGAATACACCGTCCAAGACAGCGCGCACAATTCGGGCATATCGGCTTCGTCGTCGGATTCGTCATAGCGGCACTCCGGGACCAGCCCGACGGCCACCGACGGGTCGCGGGGATCGCTGACGATCAGCGCCTCCCCGGCTGCGAGCGCATCCTGCTCGAACTGCGTGCCCGCCGCTAGCCCCCGCACATCGCCGGGTACCGGTAACACGACATTCACCGACGGACCGTTGACTGCCGGCCGGCCCGCTGCGGTGCGCAGCGTCTGCAACAGCGACACTGCGGCGCCGTCATGCACATCGGGCCACGGCAGACCGGTGTGCCCAGCCGCGACGGCGTCATAGGCGGTAACGGATTGCCTTGGCGCCCAACGTGATAACGCGTCGAGAACGTCGTCGGGCGCCGCCTTGCCGGCGAGCCAAGCGTTGGCCCATACGGAGAGCGTCGCACTGGGGCACCACATGGTCTCGCAGTCTAGTTGTTCGCCGTGATTGCGGCTGTTCACGCGATATCCTGACCGCATGCCTGCGGCCCTGCTCTGGCTGATCTTCGCGTTGGGACTCGCCGGTGCGGAGGCGTTGACCGGCGACATGTCCCTGTTGATGCTCGGCGGCGGGGCGCTGGCAGCGGCCGCAACGAGTTGGCTGCTGAATTGGCCGATCTGGGCCGACGGGGCGGTATTCCTGGTGGTTTCGGTTCTCCTGCTGGTGTTAGTGCGGCCTGCGCTGCGGCGGCGGCTGACCCCGGCGAAGGGGATACCGACTGGGGTGAAGGCGCTGGAGGGCAAGAACGCGCTGGTAGTCGATCGCGTCGCACGAGACGAGGGTCAAGTGAAATTGGACGGTCAGATGTGGACGGCGCGGCCGTTCGATGACGCTGACGTCTACGAGCCCGGCGAGTTGGTCACCGTCATGCGCATCGACGGTGCCACCGCTGTGGTGTGGAAAAACATCTAAGCCTCTGGAGCAATAGGAGGAAACCAAATGCAAGGTGCAGTTGCTGGTCTGGTGATGCTTGCTGTCTTAGTGATCTTCGCCGCCATCGTGGTGGCCAAATCGGTGGCGCTGATCCCCCAGGCGGAGGCGGCGGTGATCGAACGGCTGGGCCGATACAGCCGCACGGTCAGCGGGCAGCTGACCTTGCTGGTGCCGTTCATCGATAGGGTGCGCGCCAGGGTTGATCTGCGGGAGCGCGTGGTGTCGTTCCCGCCGCAGCCGGTGATCACTGAGGACAACCTGACGCTCAACATCGACACCGTGGTCTATTTCCAGGTCACCAACCCGCAGGCCGCGGTCTACGAGATCAGCAACTACATCGTCGGCGTCGAGCAGCTGACCACCACCACGCTGCGAAATGTAGTGGGTGGCATGACGCTGGAGCAGACGCTCACCTCAAGAGAGGTGATCAACCGGCAGCTGCGGGGGGTGCTCGACGAAGCCACCGGCCGCTGGGGGCTGCGCGTGGCCCGAGTGGAGCTGCGCAGCATCGACCCGCCCCCGTCGATTCAGGCATCGATGGAAAAGCAGATGAAGGCAGACCGGGAGAAGCGGGCGATGATATTGACCGCCGAGGGCACTCGCGAGTCCGCGATCAAGCAGGCCGAGGGGCAAAAGCAGGCGCAGATCCTGCAAGCCGAGGGCGCCAAGCAGGCGGCGATCCTGGCGGCCGAGGCGGACCGGCAGTCCCGGATGCTGCGGGCGCAAGGGGAACGGGCGGCGGCGTACTTGCAGGCCCAGGGCCAAGCCAAGGCCATCGAGAAGACGTTCGCCGCGATCAAGGCCGGCAGGCCGACGCCGGAACTGCTGGCATACCAGTATCTGCAGGTGCTGCCGCAGCTGGCCCAGGGTGAAGCCAACAAGGTGTGGGTGGTGCCCAGCGACTTCGGCTCGGCGTTACAGGGTTTCACCAAACTGCTGGGAGCACCGGGTGACGACGGGGTATTCCGTTATCAGCCGTCGCCGGTCGAGGAGGAGTTGCCCAAACCTGAAGACGACAGCGACGAGATCGCCGATTGGTTCTCGACGCAGACCGACCCCGCGATCATGCAGGCGGTCGCCAAGGCCGAGGCCGATGCGCGCAAGCCGGTGGAGGGCCCGGTCGGGACCACGCCTGAGTTGGGTCAATAAAATGACGCAATGAGCCTCGTCACATCACCGAAAACATATGCGGCACTAGCGGCCTTCCAAGCCGGGGATGCGGTGGCATGCGCCGTGCCCCTGCCGGCTATCACCAAATCGCTTGACACACTTGAGGTCCCGGTCGATATCCGGTGGATCTTTCCGGTGGTCAAGGCTGCCGCGGCGATGGGGTTGCTGTCGGTGTTCAGGTTTCCGGCGTTGGCGCGGCTGACGACGGCGATGCTGACGCTGTATTTCCTGTTGGCGGTGGGTGCGCATATCCGGGTGCGCGATCGGGTCGTCAACGCGATTCCGGCGGCATCGTTTCTGGTGACGTTCGCGACGATGACGGCCAAGGGGCCCGATTCGCGGGTCTGACGCGGCCTTCGCCGTCGTCGGCTGTGGGTGGATGTTGTGTGGCCGCCTCAGCGCGATTGTTGGGCTCCCTGCGGTCGGTGGTGCCGACTTTGACGGTGCGAGATCGCTCGTAGGCGGGCACACTGCATATAGCTCTGCCATCGGCCGCGCCGTATCGGTCATCTGTGACGGGGATTCCCAGTGTTTCGTCGGGTAGGCCCGTATCGCTGAACCTTGCCGCCATGGCTAAGCTGGTAATTGCGCCAATTGGCTTGGAGGAACAGTGGATATCGTCCTCGGTGTGTCGATGGCACCCACGACGGTCCGGATGGTGCTCGTCGAAGGGGAAAACGCCGACGGAGCCACCGTCGACGAAGACGGCTTCGACGTTCCCGCTGACGACGAGTCCGCAATCCCCGGTGCGCCCGAGCGGGTGATCGCGGCCATCCTCGGTACTCGGGAGAGCGCTGCAGAAGGCGACTACCACCTCGCGGCAACCGGCGTCACTTGGACCGACCCTGCCGAAGCCGCGGCGCTCCGAGATGCGCTGGTGGCCCGCAAGGTCGAGAACGTCATGCTGGTCTCGGCGTTTCTGGCCGCGGCGGCTTTGGCGCAGTCCGTCGGTAGCGCCGTGGGCTACGCCCACACCGGGCTGCTGTTCCTGGAGCCCGACGCCGCGACGCTGGCGATCGTCGACTCGACCGACGGTTCGATCACCGATGTCCTCCGCCAGCCCGTGCAGAGCACAGAGTCGCTGACGGACCTGATGGCCCAGCTGGAGGTGCTGGAGTCCCGGCCGGACGGCGTCTTTGTCGTCGGCGCGGGCGTTGACATCACCGCGGTCAAGTCGCAGCTGGAGGCGGCGACTGCACTACCGGTAACCGTCCCGGAAGAGCCCGACATGGCGCTGGCCCGAGGCGCAGCGTTGGCGTCGGCCAATGCGCCGCTGTTCGCCTCGTCGACCGCCGCGGTGGCTTACTCGCAAGTTCCGGATCGGAGGACGACCGGAGTGGTCGAGCCGTATGCGGCCGACGCCGATGCGGGTAACGCACTTGCTTATGCCGCCGAGAGCGAAGACGACGCCTACACCGCTGTCGACGCCGGCTTCGGCGCCGAGGATCAAGGCCGCAAGCCGTTCCTGGTCGCGCTCAGTGTTATGACGGTCTTCTTTGTCGGGGTTATGGCGCTGGTTGTTGCCCTGGGCATCCGCGCTCGCCCGGCGATGAGCCAGCAGCCCAGGGCCGCCGGAAACCTCATCTTTCCGGTGAAGGAAGCGCCCGCGCCTGCTCCGAAGGCCGAGGTGCAAGCTCCGCCCGCGGCTCCGCCGAACGTTGTGCAGCAGCCGGCGGCGGAGGCGCCGCCACCCGCCAATGCGGTTGCGCCGGCCTCCGCCCCAGAGGCTCCTGCGCCGGAGGCGGCCGCGCCCGCGCCGGAGGCTGCCGCGCCAGCGCCGGTGCCCGCTGCGCCTAAGCCGGTGCCGGTGGCTATGACGCCTGCTCCGGTGGCCCCGCCGCCGCCCGCCGCTCCGGTCGTTCCCGCGCCCGCGGCTCCCCCGCCGGCTCCGGTGGCGCCAGCGCCCGCAGCTCCTGCACCCGCTCCGGTGCCCATGGCGCCGGTGCCCATCCCGGTACCGGTGGCACCGGTAATTCCGATCCTGCCGCCGGTCTTCAATCCGCCGGTGCAGAGCCCGCCGTTCCAGCCCGGCGGCGGTGACCGCAATGGGGTTGGGTGGCCACCCGGAGTCGGCGGTCGTGACCGCGGCGGGTGGCCGCCGGCAGGTGGGGGCCGAGACAACGGAGCATGGCCGCCAGGTGGAGGCTGGCAGCCCGGCGGCGGTGTTCGCGGCGGTGGCGGATGGTTACCCGGAGGTGCCCCAGGCGGTGGGGGCATCGGCGGAAATCATGGCGGCTTCGGCGATGGACCCGGCGGCTTCGGTGGCGGCCACGCTGGCGGCATCGGTGGAGGCTTTGGCGGCGACCATGGCGGCTTTGGCGGCGGCCACAGCGGTTTCGGCGGTGTTCACGGCGGCCGGTGACCCGGTTGCCCGTGGCACCGCGTCGATCGCGCAAGCGCCGCTGCGGAAGCGCGCTTAAGTCACCGCATAACACAGGTTGCGGTAACTATGCCGGCGGCGGTCCCCACGGCGGTGGTGGCGGTGGCGCACCCCAGCCAGGAGGCGGGCCAGCAGGAGGCGGGCCAGCAGGAGGAGGAGGTGGTGGTCCTGGCGGCAATGGCGCCCCAGGCGCGCCTGGGGGCGGAGGCACAGGTGCGCCTTGCCCTGGCGGTGGCGGCGGCGCCGGCTCACCGGGCACAGGCGGCCGATTGTCTGGCTCTCCGTGGCGCGGGTGGACTCCGGGCCAAGCGTGCGGCGGGGGAGGCGGTGCAGGCCTGGCGTGCGGCGGTGGCGGGACGGGAGCAGCGACCCATGGCGGCGGAGCAGGGGGCGGCCCGGCAGCGGTTTGTGCCTCGGTCGCGGCGATGAACGCAGGTGAGGTGGTCGCAATCACCGCGGCCGTGCCAACCGCGCCGAGCACCAGTCCGGCGAGCCCACATCCGACCGCGGTGCCGGTGGGATGGCGGCGGGTATAGCCGGCCCATCGGCGTCGGCGGCGCTCCGTCACGTGGTCGGCAGACGTTGTCTGGCGCTCAGATTCGCTTCCCGCCGGGGTGGAGGTGACGGTGTCGTCACGGGTGGTGTCGTTATCGCTCATGTCGCGTCCCATCTCCGGCGGTTGTCGTCACCTCAGAAGCTAGCCAGCGAACTTGAAGTGAGCCTGAAGAAACATCCGGCGCGATTTCTTCAGGCTGGTCTCAGAAACGCGGCGCTAACAATGAACCATGACCGATCACCGTCGCACCGCCCGCCCGGGCGCGCGTTCAGCTGCGCGGAAGGCCGACCAGTTCAGCGTCGGCGCCCCGCGCGTCTTGGTGATCGAGGACTCCGAGACCATTCGCGAAATGGTGTGTGAGGCGCTGGCCGACGCCGGCTACCACATTGACGCCCGCGCGGACGGCGAGACTTTGGAACAGGTGCTCGACGGCTTTCGCCCAGACTTAGTCGTGCTTGACGTGATGCTGCCGGGCCGCCGCGACGGGTTCAGCCTGATCGACGTCGTACTCGGTTGGGGCGATGTCGGGATCGTGATGATCACCGCCCGCGACGGATTGTCCGACCGGCTGCGCGGCCTCAACGGCGGCGCCGACGACTACGTGGTCAAACCGTTCGAGCTCGCCGAACTGGTGTCACGGGTCAGTGCAGTGTTGCGCCGGCGCGGGCGGCTGCCCGCGGTGGTGCAAATCGGTGACCTGATGGTCGACGTTGAAGCCGGGCTGGCCGCCCGCGACGGCCAGCGCCTGGACCTGACTGCCACCGAACTGCGCCTGCTGGCCTTCCTCGTCGAGCAGCGCGGCAGGATTGTGAGCGCGCGCCAGATTCTGACCGCGGTTTGGGGCTACGACGCCTACGACCCCAACCTGGTACAGGTGCACATCAGCGGGCTGCGGCGCAAGCTCGAGGCCCATGGCCCCCGGATCGTGCACACCGTTCGCGGCATCGGCTACCGCCTACAACCCCAACAGTCATGATGTGCGCCACGACGGCGACCCCATCGCTGCAGCGTCGAGTGACGCTGATCGTTGTCGGGTTGCTGGCGCTGCTGTTGCTGCTGCTCGGCGTGGTCATCGACGTCAGCGTGGGCGTCCAAGCGCGCCGGAATCTGCATGACCGGCTGATCGCTGCGACGTCGCGTGCCGATGCGCTTGCCGCTGCCGACACACCGCCAGCTCAACTGGCCGCCGAACTGAACGGCGGCAGTGTGCGGGCGCTCGTGGTCACCGCGGACGGCGCCACCTACGGCGACCCGTCGATCAGCCCCGACACTCCCGCTGGGCCAGTGGTACTGCCGCCGCCTGGGCCGCCGCTGCCGCCACCGCCGCCTCGGCCACCGCTGCCGCCGCTGCTCGGTGCCGGCCCACCACCGCCCGAGGCACCACCGCCCCCACCGCCCGAGGCGCCGTGGCCA
>NZ_DASRBZ010000174.1:0-4467 GCF_035653355.1 Mycobacterium sp.
GCGCCGGGCAGCGTGGTCGACCGGGACTTCATCGCCGTGCACTGCGCGAATTTCGACGCCTACGAGGCAAATACGCGCGCCGTCGACCTCGATACGGTGATCGAGGCGACGGGCGTCGACCGGCAGCAGTTGGAGCGGGTCGCCGCGATGATGGCCGCATCGGAGCGCACGGTGGTGTGCTGGGCGATGGGGCTCACCCAGCACCGCCATGCGGTGCCGATGATCGCCGAGATCAGCAACGTGCTGTTGATGCGGGGCATGATCGGCAAGCCGGGGGCCGGATTGTGCCCGGTGCGTGGGCATTCCAATGTCCAGGGCGACCGCACCATGGGCATTTGGGAGCAGATGCCCGAGTCGTTTCTGACGGCGCTGGATCGCCGCTTCGGCGTTGTCAGCCCGCGCGAACACGGGCTGGACACCGTCAATGCGATCCGGGCTATGCGCGACGGCAAAGCCAAGGTGTTCATGGGGATGGGCGGCAATTTCGCGCTGGCCACGCCAGACACGGCAGTCACCGAGGCGGCATTGCGTAATTGCTCGCTCACGGTGCAGGTGTCGACGAAGTTGAACCGCAGCCACGTCGTGCACGGTGCGACGGCGCTCATCCTGCCGTCACTGGGCCGCACCGACCGTGACATCCAAAACGGCGTGAAGCAGCAAGTCTCCGTCGAGGATTCGATGTCGATGGTGCACCTGTCCCGCGGCAGTCTGCACCCGCCGAGCAAGCACGTGCGCAGCGAGGTCGCCATCGTCTGTCAGCTGGCCCGCACGCTGCTCGGACCGAACCACCCTGTGCCGTGGGAGAAGTTCAACGCCGACTACGACACCATCCGCGACGCGATCGCCGACGTGGTGCCCGGCTGCGAAGACTACAACATCAGGGTGCGCCAGCCCGACGGCTTCCAGCTGCCGCACCCACCTCGGGATTCACGCGAATTCCCCACCCGCACAGGCAAAGCCAACTTCGTCGTGAACCCATTGCAGTGGGTGCCCGTGCCACCGGGTCGGCTGGTGCTGCAGACGCTGCGCAGCCACGACCAGTACAACACCACGATCTACGGACTCGATGACCGCTACCGCGGGGTCAAAGGCGGCCGTCGGGTGGTGTTCGTCAACCCCGCCGACCTGGAGGCGTTCGGCTTGCAAGAGGGTGACCGTGTGGACCTGGTTTCCGAGTTCACCGGAGCGGACGGACAGGTGCAGGAGCGGCGGGCGAAGGACTTCATGGTGGTGGGCTACCAAACACCGGTAGGCAACGCGGCCGCTTACTATCCCGAGACCAATCCACTGGTAGCACTGGACCACGTTGCGGCGAAGTCGAACACGCCGGTGTCCAAGGCGATCGTCATCCGGCTGGAGCCGGCCCAATGGGCCGGGTAACGGCGCGCCGCCGCGCCCAGCACGTCACCGCCGACACCGCGGTCGACCGCCCCGAGACGCTGGTCGTGGAGGAGCCGCTGGAGATTCGCGTCAACGGCACGCCGCTCGCCGTGACGATGCGCACACCTGGCTCTGATGTCGAACTGGCGCAAGGGTTTTTGCTGACCGAGGGCATCATCGCCCACCGCGATGACGTCGTGAGCGCACGGTATTGCCGTAGTGACGGCCCGGACGGCACCAACACCTACAACGTCCTTGACGTGTCACTCGCACCCGGTGTCGCGACGCCAGACGTCAGCCGCAACTTCTACACCACGTCGTCGTGTGGAATATGCGGCAAGGCGTCGCTGGACGCGGTGCAGTTGATCAGCCGCTACTGTCCGGGCGACGACCCCTCCACCATCACCCCAGAAGTGTTGTCGGCCATGCCTATCCGGCTGCGCGACGAGCAGACGGTGTTCGCCAGCACCGGTGGCCTGCACGGGGCTGCCCTGTTCGCCGTGGACGGCACGCTGCTGGCGGTGCGAGAAGACGTGGGACGCCACAACGCCGTCGACAAGGTGATCGGCTGGGCCTTGGAAAACGACCGGATCCCGCTGACCGCAACCGTGTTGCTCGTTAGCGGCCGGGCGTCGTTCGAAATCAGCCAGAAGGCGGTAATGGCGGGCATCCCGGTGTTGGCCGCGGTCTCCGCGCCGTCGTCGTTGGCCGTTGACCTGGCCAGCCAATCGGGGCTCACACTGGTGGCGTTCTTACGGGGCAAGTCAATGAACGTCTACAGCCGCCCCGACCGGATTCAACTGGATCCGGTGCGCGGTGGGCACTCTTCGGCGAAAAGTCGCTAGGACAACCAGGCCCGTATGAAGCTCATGCCGGCGGCCGACCGGCGGCGCGCTGGCGCGCTCGGAAGGCTTCGACCTTGGCGCGGTTGCCGCACGTGGCCATCCCGCACCAATGCCGGTTCTTCGCGCGCGACGAATCCACGTAGAGGCGTGAGCAGCGCGGGTGCGCGCAGCGTTTGACGCTCTCGATGTCGGCTCCAGCGAGAAGCTCGAGTAGGTCCGCGGCCAGGGTCGCCAGCAGTTGCGACGTGGTGCCCTCACGGCGAACGGATCCGGTCCGGTGCAATCGTGGCGTAAGCCTTGGTTGGCTTGCGTGCTCGTTGAGCAGGTCGACGTCGGCGGGTTTGGGCCGACGGTGTCCGATCCGGGCAGTAGCGGTGCGATATATGGCCTCGCGCAGTGCGATCGCATCGGCGAGATCGTCGGCGGCGACGGGGATGGCGGCGTCGATCAACCCAGACTGAAGCGCCCATTCCGACAGCAGTTCAGGCTGCGTCAACACCTCTTCGGGCGCTGAACTTTCTCGAAATTTCAGCGTGCCTGCGAAGTCAAGGCAGGGCCGTCCGCTCACAAAAACGAACTTCACGTAACCACCTTGACAGGTTTCACGGGTGGGTGCAAGCTGTAACCGGGTAAGCCGGTTACTAGCGCCAGACCATGCGCGGCGTGAACGAAAAGCACGTTGAGGCCGTCTTAGCGAGTAACCAGCCGGTCTATCTGGCAGTGGAAGGCGAAAGGAGCCAACCGAAATGGATCTCGACCGCATCACTCATCCGCTGAGGTTGGCCAAGGGATCGCATGTGCCCGGAACAGGCAAAGGCTGCGCGATGAACGTGATTTCCTACATCAACGGTGACGCGCAGATCACAGACTTCCCATCCTGCTCGGCTGGTCCACTGGCGGTCCTGGTCCAATCGTCCAACGATCTGCTGGCCGCGCCTGACGGGTATCTGTCACCAGAGAACAGCGTGCTCGCGCTTGACCTCGCTTGGCAGACGGTGGGAACCGCTGATGCTCCTGACAGCCTCGTACACGCGTGGCTGGCCGAACTGTTAGTCAGCCCGAGCTGGGGAGTCGTTCGGTACGCCAAACTCACTGCGATCAAAGCGATCGTGGACATCGCCGAGCTGCATCGCGTCGCAGCGTCGGGTCACATGCCGCCTCTCGCGAAGTGGGACGCCGCCGAGCGCGCCGCCCGCGCTGCCGGCTCATCGCTGGGAGGCCCCGGAATGTATGCGGTCCGAGCCGCATCCGAGTCGACCGCACTCGTCGGCAGCCACCCGAGGGTCACCGTCGAGGAAGTGACCGCTCACGCCGTGCGCGCCCACGCCCTGGCGCACGGCGGGACGATGGCAAGCCGCATCGTCGAGCTCACCCGCCAGGCAATCCGCTCATGGCGTGATTTGGCCGGGCTGGACCAGGCCAACAACACCCGTCCAGCAGCCATCGATAACGCGACGGAACTCGTCGGGATGCCGGTGTAGAAGGCGGCTAGAGGGCCGGGACTGAGCCCGTGCTCAGTCGTCGATGTGCGTCGGTGGGTCGGCGAAGGCAAGGTCCGCAGGGTGCTGGTCGGGACCCATCTGATCACAGTGCTTGTCGGGCACTAGGTAGGTACTCATGCCGCTGGGAACCCAGCGGGTAGTTGCCACGCAACGTTGCCAGGTGCCGTCAGGCTGGACGGGTCCATCGCACTTGCTCAGAACCGGCCCTCCGTACAGGCACCCCGCGCTGGCCGACGGCGCTGAGACGATGAGCCCTGCGGCCATCAGCAGGGCAGCCACTCCTCCGACGATGCCGCGCTTCATGGTTGTCTCCCGTCACATCGCTCCGGAGCGGCACATGCCGTCGCCAACTCAGCCAGCAACCAATGACGCTACCGATTATGTAGCTGGTTTTACTGCCTTTGACGCCGTGGTTCAAGCAACGGTCGCGGCCGTCAACCCGTGGATAACGGCACGACACGCCGCAATTGCGTCACATGCTTGGGCGACAGTTCCTCTAGACAGGTGACACCCAGCAGTCGCATGGTGCGAGTCAACTGAGCGGACAGGATGTCGATAGCGCGCTGCACACCGGCCTCGCCACCTGCCATCAACCCGTACAAATAGGCCCGGCCGATCAGCGTGCAACGCGCGCCCAGGGCGATCGCCGCGACGATGTCGGCGCCAGACATGATCCCCGTGTCCAGCAGGATCTCGGTGTCGCTGCCGAACTCGCGGGCCGCCGACGGCAGTAGATGGAA
>NZ_DASRBZ010000175.1:0-11488 GCF_035653355.1 Mycobacterium sp.
GCCGGTGCTTTCACGCAGATCGATCGCGCCGACCGGAGACCCGAGCGGGCGCAACCACTCAAACTTCTTGTGCAGCAGCGGATCCTGGCCGCGCGCGGCGCCGTCGTTGTAGGCGGCCACGGTGGCCTGCAGCGAGCCCGGCGCGAGGCCCATCTCGTCTTCTAGCTCGGCGACGGTCTCGCACACCCACGTTGGGGGACGCAGCATCAAGTGAGGCGAGAGTGACGCCATCGCCTCGTTCTGCGCGGCCTCGTCGATGATGAGGAATGCGGTGTTGTCCTGGTGGTAGAGGGTGAGCTGGCCGACGCGCCCCGGATAGGTGTCCTCGGCGACGTAGCGCTGACCGCGCCCGTTGACCAGGATGCCGCGCACCAATTGCTGCGGGTCGATGAAAATCGCCACCTCGGTGGCGTCCATGTGGGCCAGATCCGCACCGAGCGCCTGCGCCATCCTGATGGCTTGACCATCGTGCTGCTCGATCGATGCGGCCGGACGTCCGGCGATCCGCGGGGCGTACTGGGCAACCATGGCGTCGTTGTAGGCGAAGCTGCCCGTCGCGAGCACAACGCCGCGACGCGCGCGTATCGTCACATCCTTGCCGTACTGGCGGGCACACATTCCCACTACTCGGCCGTCGGATGCGACGACCAGTCGCTGCACCCTCACGTCGTAGACAGCCCGTGCTCCCGCTGCGGTGGTGGTCTCCACGAGCGGTTTCATCAGCATGTAGCCGGCGCTTGCCTCGCCTTGTTTTTTGTTCGACATCTGCGGGACGTGGCCGCGCGGCGCGGGAGTCGCGATCGTGTTGAACGGATACGAGTTCTCACCGCCGCTGTACATCAGGCCCTGGTCACCCAACGGCTCCCAACCCGGCTCGGCAAAGAACTCCGCCTTGAACGGCACACCGCAGTCGACCAGCCAGTTGAAGTGATCGACGCTGCCGGCGCAATAGTCGGCGATGCGGTCCTCGTCGGCGCCGGGTCCCATCGCGACATTGAGGAAGGCCGCCATGTTGTCGACGGAATCGTCGAAATCACAAGCCATTTGCAGCGGTGTGCCGCCGCCGAGGTAGATGAACCCACCGGCCATGGCCGCGGCCCCGCCCCACGAGCTGGTGCGTTCGAGCACGAGGACGTCGGCACCGGATCTGGCGGCTTCGACCGCGGCGGCCCCGCCGGCTACCCCGTATCCGGCGATGACGACGTCGGCTTCGTTGTCCCATGTGCCGATCGACGAGGCCGGGACTGGATAGACGTCGGTGCCACCCGTCATAGGCGCATTGCTGCAGGCATCTCACCGACCCACTGATGGCCCCAATAGCTATCGGCAGTGATTTCCTCTGCGGTGTAATAGGTTTCGTCGACACGCATGCCGTCGGTGCCGAACTCGATGTCCCAGTCGCCGGGCGCGCGCACGTAGAACGACACCATCTTGTCGTTGGTGTGCCGGCCGAGCGTCGAGGACAGCTGAAACCCCTCGGCGTTGACGCGGTCCAGCGCTTGCCCCACCGTGTCGAGGCTGTCCACTTCCACCATGATGTGGACCAGGCGGGGGTCGCGCTGATGTGCGGCCGGGACGATGGCCAGGCTGTGGTGGCGCTCGTTGACGCCCAGGAAGCGCACCCGCACCGGGCCGAACTCTTTCGGTAGCGGTACCCGAAACGCGCCGCGGGAACGGAAACCCAGTACCTCTGTGTAGAAGTCGAACAGCCCGTTGGGATCGGTGGCCGGCACGACGACGTGGCCCATGCCTTGGTCGCCGGTGACGAACTTCGCCCCGAACGGGGTGACGACGGGGCTGTGGTCAAGCACTGCACCGTGAAACACCTCGAGCGTGGTACCGGCGGGATCCTCGAAGGTGATCACCTCTTCCACCCGGCGGGCCTCGGCCTCGTCGGTGGACAGCTGTTTGAACGCCACCCCGGCGCCGTCGAGAGCCGCTTTGACCCGCTGCAGTGCCGGGTGGTCGCGCACTTCCCAGCCGACCGTGAGCACGCGGTCCGTCTCGCCGGGCACCACGATCAGCCGGGCCGCGCGCTCGTCCATCCGCAGGTACAGCGCCGACGGGTCAGGCCCCTTGCCTTCGGCGAAACCCAAGACACCGAAGGCGAAATGCCGCCAGCGCTCGATGTCGTTAGTCGAGATGGTCACGTATCCAAGGCTTTTAAAGTCGGTCACGACTACTCCTAGATCAAAGCCCGCAGCGGGCCCTCGGGCGGATCTATGCCCAGCGAACTCAGCGCCGACGCGTGGTAGGTGGTGCCGGGGACATGGATGGCGTGTAGGTGGCCGACGTGCACATCACGCCAATAGCGTTGCAGCGGTTTGTCCATTCGCGCCGCGTTGCCCCCTGAGCGCGCGAAGATCTCGTCGACCGCCGAGACCGCGCGCCACACCGCACGTACCTGCGTGCGGCGACCGGCCGCGCGGTCCGCGAACGACACTTCCTTGCCCGAAGCGACGATGTCGTAGATGCGGTCGACGTTAGCCAGCAACTCCTGGCGAGCGGCGTTGATGTCGGCTGCTGCTTCGCCGATCGCATACATGACGTAGGGGTCGTCCTTGATGGCGGTTCCGGTAGCTCCGACGCGCTCCCGTTGGTAGTCCAGGTGCGCGGCGAGCGCTCCCTCGGCGATGCCGATCGTCGCCGCCGAGATGCCCAGCGGAAACATCGTCGACCATGGCATGAGATACAGCGGTTCGGTCATGCCGGCCTCACGCTGGGCGGTGCCGTCCATAACCTTCGTCGCGTCCATCGTCCGGTAGCTCGGGACGAACGCGTCCTTGACGATCACATCCTTGGAGCCCGTTCCGCGCAGCCCCACTACATTCCACGAGTCCTCGACGATCTCGTAGTCACTGCGCGGCAGGACCATGTGCAGCATCTTGGGCGGCATCAGCGGCACACCGTTCTCGTCGCCGAGCATCGCACCCAGGATGATCCAGTCGCAATGATCGGTGCCGGAGCTGAACTGCCAGCGGCCGTTGAAGATATAGCCGCCGTCGACAGGCTTGGCCACACCCTGCGGCGCGTACGGGGAGGCCATCCAGGTGTCGACATCGTCGGCCCAGATCTCGGCGGGCACCTTTGGGTCCGCGTAGGCCAATTGGTAAGGGTGCACGCCGACTACGCCGACGATCCAGCCGGCGGCCGGATCCAGCGCCGCGGTTGCCATCGCCGTCTCGGCCCACTCGCGGGGATGGGCCTCAAAACCTTGGTACTGCTTGGTTTGCAGCAGCCGGATTAGACCGGCCCCCTTCATCAGCTTGACGGTATCGTCGGTCAGCCGGCCAATTTTTTCGGCTTCTGCGGCCTGACTGCGCAACTGATCCGCCATCGCCATTACCCGGTCGATTACCCGCTCGGTCATGCTGTCGTCCTTACGTCGAGGGCCCGCCATCGATGGTCTCTTGCCGGTGATGATTACATCTTTCACGATCCCGGTGAGCGGAAAAGTTGTGAGCGCTTCCACGCGGGGCCCCACAGTATCGTCGCCGCATGAGCCGATCCAGCAACCAACTCACCCTGACGCCAGCCGAGCAGCTAATCGCGATCGAGGAGATCAAGAAGCTGTTCGCTGGTCGCCTGCGCTGCATGGACACCAAGGACTGGGATCACTACGGCGACTTCCATACCGAGGACATCGTGAGCGACTCGTGGCGAGGACTGCCCAACGACAAGCGGCCCGTCACCGACGGCAAGAACGTCGTCGTCGGGCGGCAACGGCTGACGGCGACGATCCGCGCGCTGCTCGATGGTCCGGTGCGGATCACCAGCGTCCATCACGGCCATACGCCTGAAATTGTGCTGACATCGGACACCACCGCACGCGGCGTGTGGGCGATGGAGGACCGGTTGTGGTGGACCAACGGCGACCGCGAGCACAGCTTGCATGGCTACGGCCACTACCACGAGGAATATCGGAAGGTCGACGGTCGATGGCTCATCAGCGCGCGCAGACTGACTCGACTCCGCGTGCAGAGCACGCCGGGATTCGACTCGTTCTTGGGTGACCGGCTCTAAGGCTGAGCGTCCGATGACCGGGAATGGGAGTACCTGCGCGTGGACGACATGGCCTACTGTCCCGTCGTGACCCTTGATGCCGTGGTTGTCGGTGCCGGATTTGCCGGCCTGTATGCCTTGCACAAACTGCGCTCGCAGGGATTGTCGGTGCGGGTGTTCGAAGCCGCTTCCGACGTCGGTGGCACCTGGTACTTCAACCGGTATCCCGGTTGCCGCTGCGACGTCGAAAGTGTCGACTACTGCTACTCGTTCTCCGATGAGCTGCAGCAGGAGTGGAACTGGACCGAGAAGTACGCCACCCAGGCCGAGATCCTGCGCTACATCAACTGGGTCGCCGATAAACTCGACCTGCGCAAGGACATCACTTTCAACACCCGGGTCGTCTCAGCGGTCCTCGACGAGAAAACGCTGCACTGGACGGTAACCACCGACACCGGCGACGCCGTCACTGCCCGGTTATGCCTGATGGCCACCGGCTCACTGTCCGCGGCGCTGACGCCCGATTTCCCCGGACTGGAGAGCTTTGCGGGCGAGGTGTACCACACCGCCCATTGGCCGCATGAACCTGTTGATTTCGCGGGGAAGCGCGTCGCGGTGATCGGCACCGGTTCCTCGGGCATCCAATCGATTCCGGTCATCGCCGAACAGGCTGCGCAACTCTACGTATTTCAGCGGACGCCCAACTTCAGCGTTCCAGCCGGCAACAAGCCGCTGACCGCCCAGGAAATGGCTGAGATCAAAGCGAATTACGCTGAGCGGCGCAGGCTTTCGTGGCGCAGCGGCGGCGGCTCACCTCACATCCCGCATTCCAAAAAGACAATGGACGCATCGCCCGAGGAGCGTCGGGCAGCCTTCGAAAAGCGTTGGCAGCTAGGCGGTGTCCTGTTCTCCAAGACCTTCCCTGATCAGATGATCGAACCAGCCGCCAACGAGGAGGCGAGGAAGTTCTACGAGGAGAAGGTCCGGGCGGTCATCGATGACCCGCAGGTCGCCGACCTGCTGATTCCGAACGATCACCCCATTGGGACCAAGCGTATCTGCACCGACACCAACTACTTCCAGACCTTTAACAAACCGCACGTCGAACTGGTCAGCGTGCGCAAGACACCGATCGAGTCGATCGACACAGCCGGAACCAACACCACCGACGCGCATTACGACGTCGACACGATCGTCTTGGCTACCGGTTTCGACGCGATGACGGGCGCATTAGCCAAGGTCGACATCGTCGGCCGCGGCGGGGAACTGTTTGCCGAGGACTGGAAGGATGGTCCGCGCACGTATCTCGGTCTCGGCGTGGACGGGTTCCCGAACCTGTTCATCGTCTCCGGGCCGGGCGCGCCGGGCGTGCTCGCCAACATGGTGCTGCATGCCGAGGCTCAGGTGAACTGGATTGCCGACTGCATCGCGTATCTCGACGAGCACGGCTACACCGCCATCGAGGCCACCCCGGAAGCGGTGGACAGCTGGATTGCCGAGTGCGCCCAGCGCGCCGAGGCAACGCTCTTCCCGAAGGCCAACTCCTGGTACATGGGTGCCAACGTTCCCGGTAAGCCGCGGGTATTCATGTTGTTCGTTGGCGGATTCGCTGTCTACAACGACATCTGTGCCCAGGTGGCCGGGGCCGGCTACAAGGGTTTCCACCTGATCAAGACGTCCTGATGTCCGGACTGAGGACGGAGGCTGGACCGCTGGGCTGACTGTCAAATACGTTATGTGCCAGCAACCAGACGGGAGTAGAGATGAAGCGACTTGAGGGCAACCGAATCCTGGTAACCGGCGCCGCCTCAGGCATCGGGCAGGCCACCGTGTTGCGGCTGCTGGACGAAGGCGCGGCGGTGGTCGGCGCCGACATCGCGGCGGACGGTCTGGAGAAAACCCGCGGCCAGGCTGAGGAAGCAGGATCCGGTGACCGCTTCACCGCTGTGGAGATGAACGTCGGCGACGAAAAGTCAGTGGAGCAGGGCGTGCGGTCGGCCGTTGACGCGTTGGGTGGCCTCGAGACGCTGGTCAACGCGGCAGGCATGCTGCGGGCCTCACATACCCACCAGACCAGTACAGAGCTGTGGAACCAAATCATCAACGTCAACCTGACCGGAACCTTCCTGGTGGTCCGCGAGTCGCTTCCGGCGCTGCTGAAGAATCCGCGCAGCACCATCGTGAACTTCAGCTCCACGTCTGCGTCTTTCGCGCACCCGTACATGGCCGCATATGCCGCGAGCAAGGGCGGTATTCAGTCCTTCACCCATGCGCTAGCGCTCGAATACGCCAGTAAAGGTTTGCGTGCGGTGTCCGTTGCACCGGGCAGCATCAAGTCCGGAATCACTGATGCCACAGCAGGATACATCCCCTCCGACGCCGACTGGTCACTGTTCGGCCGGCTCTCGCCGATTCTGCCCACCACGCTGGAATCCAGTGGCGCAGGGATGGGCGATCCCGCTGCGGTCGCCGGCGTGGTCGCCATGCTCGTGTCCGAGGACGGTGCGTTTATCACCGGCACCGAGATCCGCATCGACGGCGGTACCCACGCATGACGCTTGACGTCAGCTACGAGGCCACCTTGCGAGAAATCGAGACCGATGCGGGTGTGCTGCGGTATCACGAGGCCGGTGAGGGCGCACCGCTGGTGATGTTGCACGGTTCTGGGCCGGGCGTAACGGGGTGGCGCAACTTCCGTGGAGTGCTCGGCGAGTTCGCCGAGCAATACCGTTGCCTGGTCCTGGAATTCCCCGGTTTCGGGGTCAGCGACGACTTCGGCGGGCATCCGATGCTCACCGCATTCGATGCGGTGGTGCGGTTTCTCGACCGGCTCGGTTTGGATGCTGTCGACATTGTCGGCAACTCGATGGGCGGCGCGGTGGCGATCAACTATGCGATTGCCAACCCCGACCGGGTGCGGCGTCTGGTGACCATCGGCGGCATCGGCCGCAACATCTTCAGTCCCGGTCCACCCGAAGGCATTCGGCTGCTGCAGGAGTTCACCGAGGACCCCACCCGTGAACGGCTGATCCGATGGCTGCATTCGATGGTGTATGACCCGGCGGTAGTAACCGAGGAACTGATCGAAGAGCGCTGGCGGCACGCCACCGACCCCAGGACACTGGCGGCCGCCCGGCGGATGTATGGCAAGGAGGCTTTCACTCAGCTGACGAAGGCCATGGAGGCGTCGAAAGGCCCGCAGCCCTGGGCGATCATGCATCGGCTCAAGGCGCCGACGCTGATCACCTGGGGCCGCGACGACCGGGTGAGCCCGCTGGACATGGCGCTGATCCCGATGCAAACCATTCCGAATGCGGAGCTACATGTATTTCCCAACTGCGGCCACTGGACGATGATCGAGGCGAAGGACGCGTTCGTCAGCATCGTTCTCGGCTTTTTGGCGCGCAAGGCTGGTTAGTTCACGCAGGGCACACCGCCGCCGTCAATCGGTGCTCCCCGATCAGGCGTGGGCTCGGTTGAGGTCGCGGCCTGTGACTTGTAATACGAGCCGGAAATCGTTGAGCTGGTGGTAGTTTCATTGGAGAGCGACGATGACGGCGCCGTGTAGTCGTCTCCGACCACCACGCGAATCCGGTTAGGCCCCAGCGTGGTGTCAGCATGGTCGGGAGCGTCGATACCCAGCAGATCGGCCACGGTGTGCGCATCGGTTGCCGCGGCAGCACCGTAAGCCAGTGTGGTATCGGTAGGTTCGCCGTGTGTCCGGTCGCGCACCTGGCCGGCGGTGTAGCCGTGTTGGCGCAATGTGCGCGACACCTTGCTGGCGGTTCCGGAGGCACTGCCGGCGTTGACGACGTCGACGACGGTCGATGGGTTCGGCCCGCTGGTCGTGGAAGTGGTGGATTCGCTGATGCCGAACGCCGCCGCCACCTCGCGCTTGATCGCAGCGGGGTCGACGATGTTGACGTCTTGGCCGTCGATGTTGTCATAACGCACTACCGGCAGGGTCCGGTATTCGACGTTGCTGCCCGCAAGCGCGGCTACCCGGCGAAACTGGTTCTCGTCCCAGCCGGCGGACAGCACCACGTCTTTGCGGGCCACCGCGATCAAGCTCTTGAGCTTGCTCAGATCGGTGAGGGTGCCGGAATCCTGCAGTTGGCGCACAACCGCGGACAGGAATGCCTGCTGGCGATGCGTGCGGTCGAGGTCACCGTTTTCCAGGCCGTGGCGCTGCCGGACAAACGAGAGTGCCTGCTCGGCGTTGAGTGTCTGGCGCCCCGCCGGGAAATCGGCGCCGGAATACTCGTCGTAGACGGCGTGCTTGAGGCATACCTGCACGCCGCCCAAGCTCTGGGTGAGATCGTAAAAGCCCGCCAGGTTGACCTCGGCGAAGTAGTCGATCGGAACACCGGTGAGGTTGCGCACCGCCCGCAAGGTCGCCGCCCGACCAGCCTCGCGGCCTTTGGTCTCCAGTTCTTTCTGGTCGCCAACCCCTTTGTCGACGAGCTTCTGCTCGACGTATTGCTTGGTGAGCCCGTAGGCCTCCTTGATCTTGATGTGGTTGTATCCCGGCACCCCGCTGAACGGCACCCAGTCGTCGCGGGGGATCGAGAAGGCAACCACCCGGTCGTCGGCGCCGACGTGAACCAGGATCAGCGTGTTGGTGTTATAGCCGCCGGCATCGGAATCTCCGGCGTGCAGGTGCTTCAAGATCGCCCACGGCAGGTCGTTGCCGTCCTGGTCTTTCCGCGAGTCCAAGCCGATGAGCAGGATGTTCATCGCCCCGCCGCTGGAGCGCGGGTCCTCGGAACCCAGCGCCTGCGAAACGGTGATCCCGCCCAGCGCGCCGTGAGCCACCCACCAACCCGCACCGGTCAGCAACACCGCCGCCGCCGACACCAGCGCCAAGCAGCCACGGGCCAGCCTCCGGCGCAGCTGTGAGCGCACCGGAGTCGCACGATGGCGAGCTTTACCGCCCGCTCGCTTGGCCACGACAACCTCGACTCTGCCCAGAGCGTCCCGCCCAGTCCGGCGACCGCGATTGCGATGGTGACGCTCGCTTCTTGACCTCCAGTATGGGGCAGTGGGCCCCGGACGCGGTGCTCACAGGGAGCCGAACAGGCCCCTGACCGGTTCATACGCGGCTAGCAGCGTCGATTACGCGGTGTCAATCGGTCGGCGAGTACGTAGGCCAGGGCGGTGATAAGGAAGCCGAATTTGACCAGGGCGGCCGCTGTGGCGCGACGGGCGTTGGCCGCGACGGCGGAGCCCGAGAGGACGCGAAGCAAGGACACGCCCTCGACCGCATCTGCGGCAACGGCCGGGGCGACCAGCAGGGGCAGTGCGGCGCTGTGGCCGCGTCGGCGACGTGCACGGTCGACGAGCAGTGCGGTCATCGCGCCGTAGGTCAACATGTAGCCGAAGTCGAGCCACAACGACCATCGGGCGGCGCGCCGCCCGTCCTCGCCCCACGCGCACATGATCCGGTGGGCGCGCTCGGCGCTGCCTGCCAACTCGAATGGAATGATGCCGGGCCCACCGGTGCGGCCCATGCGCCGCTCAAGTACCAGCATCACGGCGGTGTAGCAGACAAATGCCGACGTGGCTGACGCCAATGGAGTGCAGCGCCCGCTGCTGCGGATCATTCGTTCACAGTATCGGCCGAAACGGCATGCAGATTTACCCAAGCGGTGATTAGCGCAGCGGGATGTCGTGACCGGGGCCGCGTTCGTCGGCGGGCCGGGGGCCGAAGTAGCGGCGCTCTGACTCGTCGATGGGGAGGTCGTTGATGCTGGCTTCGCGGCGCAGCATCAGGCCGTTGTCGTCGAACTCCCACAGTTCATTGCCGTAGCTGCGCCACCACTGGCCGGCGGCGTCGTGACATTCGTATTGGAACCGCACCGCAATGCGGTTGGCGTGGAAGTCCCACAGGCTTTTGCGAAGCGCGTAGTCGAGTTCTCGTTCCCACTTGGCGGTGAGGAATTCGACAATCTGGCCACGGCCGGCGACGAACACGTCCCGATTGCGCCACACACTGTCGTGGGTGTAGGCCAAGGCGACCTTGTGGGGGTCGCGGGTGTTCCAGGCGTCTTCTGCAGCTTGGACTTTCTCGATGGCGCTCTGTAGGTCGAAGGGCGGAAACGGTGGCCGTGGCTCATCCATCTGCTTGTCCTTCCTCGAAGGCGTGCGGTCTAGGGCTAGTAGTACATGGGCGCTGGCGGCCAGCACCAAGGCCTCATTTTGTTACCATCGCGCGATGCACGATTCGACCGCGCCACCCGGACGCGGCGGACAGCGATCTGTTTCCCGACGCCAAGTCCTGAAATATGCCTCTGGGGCACCAGTTTTGCTCAGCATAGGGACGCTGGCCGCGACACTCGATGCGCATAAGGCGTCAGCCGCCAACGGTAAGTTGATCGACTTTACGGAGCACTTGGTGCCGGTGGATCAGATCAAATCGGGGGGCTATGACGGGGCCGTGGTCTATGTGGCCGAGTCGCGGCCCGGCGCGAACTTCGATTTCAAACCCGTCACGCGCCAATACGCGGACGCACTCCGCGCAGCGGGTCTTCAAATCGTCAGCAACTACCAATACGGCAAGCCCGGTTGGCCTGACCCGTCGGATTACACCCGTGGATACCAAGGTGGGGTGGCGGACGCCCAGACTGCGCAACGGCTGCACGCTGCAGCCGGGGGTGATGACTCAGCACCGATCTTCTTCAGTATTGACGAGGATATCGACCTCAATACCTGGAAAAACGTTGGCGCCGAATGGTTTCGGGGAATCAACTCGGTACTCGGCGTGAGACGCACCGGCATCTATGGGCATTCCCGCGCGTGTGGGTGGGCGATCAAAGACGGCGTAGTCGGCCGCTCGACCACTGCGGGACATTCGTGGGCATGGCAGACCAGCGCATGGTCCCATGGTGAGCGCGAGCCGGCGGCGGTTCTTTATCAGTCGGTGATCAATACGCCGTCGAGCCCGGGTCCATTGCTCGGCGGCACACACGTGGACGTTGACGACGTCCTGGCGACCGATTTTGGTCAATGGGATTTCGCTCGCTAATAGCGAGCCTCATCGCGCGGCTTCACAACACCCGGCTTCGGTATCAAAAGTGTCGTCTACCTGCAACTAAGAGCTGGCGAAAATGGCCACACCGATTGGGACACGACAGTAAGGTGCTGTCCGTGAGCAGAGACCTGCTAGCCAACGGCCGGGGCCGCTGGTTGGCATTGGCGGCCTCGATTGCTGTCTCGGCCACCATATTCGTCGCTCAAGGCGCAAAGCATCCATGCTGCGTCGGGATCCCGCCAGGCCAGGCAGCCGCGCCAACCAGCGCGGCTGGTGTCCCGGCAACAACGCAGAAAGACCCTAAACCTGCGCCGGCCAACGCGCCGCACATCGCCACAGCCGCGGAGCGAGAAATGCTGGCGGCAAGCGCGCCAACCACCGCGCAGCAATTCCTGTTTGCGTTACCGGCCGGCATCGCACCGGAGCAGGGGTTACAGGTCCACACCATCCGGGTGG
>NZ_DASRBZ010000176.1:0-6402 GCF_035653355.1 Mycobacterium sp.
CCGGGAAGATCCCACCCGATGACGTGGTACGTGTCTGCCATCCGTTCCGCCGCCGCCGTCCACAACGCGTGCACCGATGTGCCCAGCGACGGCCCCACCACCAAGGCCGGTCGATCGGGTGCGCCACCCAAGTGGGACCCGCGGATGGTGGGCGTGCTCACGAGCGGTCCTGCAATATCGGTCGCGCCCGTGCCAGGCTTTCGTCCACGACACTGTCGACGGCGCCTAAATACGTTGCTGACGGCGGCTTTCCGAGGAAATCGGCGATGGTCCGCTGCTCACCCGAAACATCTGCCGCGGCAAGGTTGTCAGCCATCCGACCCGAATTGACCTCTAGACCGGCCAGCAGTTCGCTGCATTGCGAGCCCGCGACGACAGTCCGGCGAGCCAGGATCCGCAATGTGTCCCACTCGGCATGCCACGAACCGTCTGGGCGTTCGTCGTTCGCCAACACCGCCGCGGTGTGCAGCGCCGCGGCCAGTGGGGGTGCGGCAATGGCAGCCCGCCGAATCAAGACGGAAAGCACCGGATTGCGCTTGTGCGGCATCGTCGATGATCCGCCGCGGTTGGCGCCTGCGGGTTCACTCAGCTCACCGATCTCCGGCCGGGCCAGAACAACGACGTCCGAAGCGATATGGCCCCACACATCGGTGCAGCCGACCAGGGCGTCCGCGGCGGCGGTCACCGGCGTCCTGGTGGTATGCCACGGCATCCGGGCATCCAGACCCAATGTCCTGGTTGCGGTTTGAGCTAGTTGGAGTGACATCTGCGCAGGGTCGTCGGTTCTGCCGGCAAGCTTCGCGAATTCCGTTGTGGCAGCCAATGTTCCGGCGGCACCGCCGAGCTGGGCAGGAGTAGCCAGCGCAGTCAGTCGCCAATAGGCGTCAGTCACGCCGTTCAACCACCCGGCGGCTTTCGCGCCGAACGTCGTGGGTACCGCGTGCTGGGTCAGGGTGCGGGCTACCATCGGCGTGCCGCGATGGGTGGTCGCAAGCCCGGATAGTGCCGAAACCTGCTCGACCAGAATCGATGTCAGATGGTCAACGACAACCCGGATACCTGACATCAGCGCGGTGTCGAGAACATCCTGGCTGGTGAGGCCTCGGTGGATCCACCAGCCCACCGCCGGGTCTGCCCGTTCCCGAAGCAACCCCACGAGACCGATGACCGGATTGCCACCGCCCTCGGCAGCCTCGGTAAGCATTTTGCGATCCTGCTCCCCTACCAGCTGCGCCATGTCGACACCGGCGCACTCGGCCGGGGCAAGCCCGGTCTCCACTAAGGCTTTCAACCAGGCAGATTCGACCGCGACCATCGACTGCAGCAACGCCCGGTCGGTCATGAGCTCGCCGGCGCGCTCATCTCCCGGCCACAGTAGGTTGGTCATCGGCGATCACCGCGATAGGCCAGAAATACCGTCTCGTTGCGGCCCTGAAGGTGAATGTCGAAGCGATACACCGCACCGGGCTCGGCGATGCAGATCAACGTCTGTCGGCGGGCGGAGTCGATACTGGTGAGCAGCGGATCGGCCTCGAAGTCGCCGCCCGGTAGGTATGCGCGAGTGAACAACCGGTTCAACAATCCCCGCGCGAACACCGTGATCGCGAAGAATGCCGGTCGCCCAGGAGTCGGCGATCCGGGCATCACCGTGCTGAAGCGGTAGCGTCCGGCTGCATCAGTCGCCGATCTGCCCCACCCGGTGAATGTCCGGCCGTCGCGCCGCAGTGAGCCTGGCTGTTGCACAAGGTTGCCCTTGGAGTCGGGCTGCCACAGTTCGACCAGTGCGTCCGGCACTCCGTCTCCGGCGCCGTCGTACACCGTTCCGTGTAATCGGACGGCGCCGACGTGGGCGTCGGTGACCAAGTCACTGTCGCCCTCATACGGCAAGGCGCAGTGGAAGAATGGGCCGACGGTTTGGCCCGGGGTCTCGACCAGGCTAGCCATCGGTGTCGGTCCACGTTCGGCCCAGCACGATGTCCCAGCGGTAGCCGGTCGCATATTCCGGCACCGTCACGTCATGGTCATAGGTGGCGATCAGCCGGTTGCGGGCAGCGGGGTCGAGGATCGATTGAAGGATCGGGTCCAAGCCGAACAGCGGATCGCCCGGGAAATACATCTGGGTGACCAGCCGCTGTGTGAAGGCCGTTCCGAAGACGGAGAAGTGGATATGCGCTGGGCGCCAGGCGTTGTGGTGATTGCGCCACGGATAAGGACCGGGCTTGATGGTCAAAAACCGGTAGCTTCCATCGGGTTCGGTCAGGCAGCGGCCGACGCCGGTGAAATTCGGGTCTATCGGCGCAGGATGCTGATCGCTCTGGTGGTGGTAGCGACCGCTGGCATTTGCTTGCCAAACTTCGACGAGTTGGCCCGCCACCGGTCTGCCCCTTGTATCCAGTACCCGCCCGCTCACGACGGTGCGCTCCCCGATCGGCTCCCCGGCATGGCCGGCGGTCAGGTCTGCGTCAAGCGGCTCGACGTCGCGATCACCGAAGCACGGAGACCAACGCTCAATCTCCTCCGGGTCCACCCAGACCAACGGCGATTTCGGGTGGCGCAACGCGCTACTGCGATACGGCGGGTAGTTCAGCCGCGGCTGGTTTTCTCCCCCCTGGTAGCCGGCTGCGATGCGCGCGATCTCCGCTGTGATGTCGCGTTGAGATGCGACGCGCTCCGCTGCGGTTTCCATCAAGCGTGACGGTAACCACCTAACCGAGCGGGCTCAACCAGATTGACCGCAATAGCCTTATGCCGTGCCAAAAGAATATGTCTACGACCAAGGCTTCGCCGAGGAGCGGGCGAGGCTGGCCGGCATGGAGAGCCTCTGGGATCCCGGCAGCCAAGCGTTGCTCGACGATCTCGGCATCGGTGCTGGGTGGAGATGCCTCGAGGTCGGTGCGGGTGGGGGCTCACTGGTGCAATGGATGGCCGGCCGCGGCGCCACGGTCGTGGCGATCGACATCGACACGCGGTTCATCGAACCGCTCGCCGGCGGCGCGGTCGAGGTCCGCTGCCTGGACATCCGCACCGGCGAGCTGCCGAAGGATGAGTTTGACTTGGTGCATGCCCGGCTGGTGCTCGAACACCTCACCGAGCGCCGGCAGATCCTCGCGCGGCTGGCCGCTGCGCTGCGGCCTGGCGGTTGGCTGGTTGTCGAGGACTACGACTGGACCGGGTTCGGCCTCGACGACGTCGATCCGCAGTTCGAGCGGGTATCGGAAGCGATCATCACGTTCATGCAGCAAGCCGGCTTCGAGCCACGCTATGGCCGCCGCCTCTTCGACGACATGGCCGCCGCGGGGCTGTCCGACATTCGCGGTGAGGGCCGTGCTCGGGTAATCGACTCCAGCTCGCCGGGCTTCGACTTCTTCAGGCTGTCGTTCGAGAGCGTGCGGGACGCCGTCGTCGATGCCGGCCTGCTGCCGGCCGAAGACGCCGACGCGGCCAGCGCTCGCTTGCGCGAGAACAGGCGCGTATTCACCCCGATGATGATGGCCGGGATCGGCCGTCGTTGAGAGCTGTGCCGTCGGCTGCGCGTTCAGGCTCTATGCGCGGTCGAGGTGGCCGTTGACTCGCGGCGGAAGTGCTGAGTTTTGAAAACCGCCGCGCAGTTCGGCGATCTTTCCGCGGCGCAGCGGTTGCAGCAGCTCGAGACGATCGCCGAAGTACGGCGGGGAGGCCCCTCACCACTCCCCGCCGTCGTTCTCGGCGCGTTGTCCGACCTTCCGCCGATCGCTGCTTTACCCGTACAACTTGCCGATGATTGCGCCGGCGTCGTCGTCTTCGAGTACCGGCGTGGCCTCGATCTCCATGTACTCCTGCCACTCGGAGATGAGCTCGAATACCGGCTTGGGATCCGAGGCCTCGAGCACGGCACATCCCTTGCCGTTGAGGCCGAACCAGCGACCGAGTTGTGTCGCGCCCTCCGGCGGTTTGGCACCGGTCTTGAGGAAACGCTGGGCCGCCGGTCGGACCATGGACGGCTCCGAGAAGTTCCACTGAACAAGGTATTTCATGTGTCATCCTTTCTTGATATTGACCGCCACGGAAGCGATTGCCGCTCCGCTAGACGCCTGGGAATTCGATGATTCCGCGGATATTTCGCCCCTCGTGTAGATCGGCGATCGCCTGGTTGATCTCGTCGAGCCGGTAGCGGCGCGTCACCAACTCGTCGAGTTTCAACGCACCGGCCGCATACAGCGACAGCAGCATCGGCATGGCGGTGCGCGGATTCATGCCGCCGTATGGGACACCCTTGAGCTGCTTGCCCCAAAACACCATTTCCTGAAGCTGCAGCGGAACCAGCGTTTCGCTGGTCGGTGTGATGCCGGTCAGCACGCAGGTGCCACCCTTGCGGGTCATCGTCATCGCTAACGGGATCAGATCGACGTGAACCACGCCCGCGGTCACCACGACGCGGTCGGCCATCACACCCTGCGTGAGTTCTCGCACTAAACCGATAGCCTCCTCGGCCGACGGGCTGGTATGCGTCGCACCGAAAATCTTGGCCGAATCACGCTTGAACTCAAGGGGATCGACCGCGACGACGTACTTGGCACCCGCCGCGCGTGCCCCCTGTACCGCGTTCATCCCAACACCCCCGGTGCCGAGGACGACGACGGTGTCACCCAGCTCCGTGCCCGCAGACACCGTCGCCGATCCCCACCCGGTAGTCACACCGCACGACACCAGGGAAGCGGCGTGGAACGGAATCGAGTCATCGATCCTGATGGCGGATCTTTCCGCCACCACCGCATACTCCGCAAACGTCCCGAGTTGGGCGAAGGCCATAAGGTCTTCGTCACCCAGATGGCGACGAGGGGTCCCGTCGGTCGGCATCTCCTTCGTAAGCAGGCTGGCACCTGTATCGCAGAGGTAGCTCCGCCCGCTCACACACCAGCGGCAATTGCCGCAGGCGGGAATGAACGACATGGCCACGCGGTCACCGGGTTTCAGGGCTGTCACGCCCGGACCGACTTCTTCGATAACGCCCGCGCCCTCGTGACCACCAAGCAGCGGGAACCAATCCGGCGCGGGTAAGCCGTTGGCGGCCATAGTCTCAACCATTTCCGGGGTGGGCACCATGTCGCCGGTGGCGAAATGGTCGTCGGAATGACAGATGCCGGCAACTGCCATCCGTACCAAAACCTCGCCATGACGAAGCGGATCGAGATCAATGTCGCAGATCTCCCAGTCGTGCCCAACTCCGCGCAGCACTGCGGCCTTGCACTTCATCGCTCGCGCCTCCCGTGCGGCGTGACGCCGAACCGGCGCACGCCGCGAGCCGCGGCCGCGCGCATCACGCCCATAGCCAACTTGACCCGACGACGCGACACCGGATACCACAGCAGTTCCTTCGACTGCGTAGGAATCCGCGGTGCCGTGATCGCCTGCTCGCGGCAGTACTTGCGAATGCCGGCGGCGCCGCCGAGCCGGCTGCCGACACCTGAGTGCTTCCAACCGCCCATCGGAAGGGCCAGGGCGAAGGCGTTGGCGATCGCGTCGTTGATATTCACCGCGCCAACGTCGAGTTGACGGGCAATCCGTTGGGCCCGTTCGCGATCCCTGGTCCACACCGTGGCCGACAGTCCGTAATCGGAGTCGTTGGCCAGCCGGATCGCCTCAGCCTCGTCGGCGACCTTCACCACCGGCAGCGTCGGGCCGAACGTCTCTTCGGTCATGCACGACATGGAATGGTCGACGTCAGTGAGCACGGTCGGCTCGAAGAAGGTGCCGGTGCCGGTCGGCTTTCCACCGGTGAGCACCTTGGCGCCCTTGGCGACCGCTTCCTCGACGTGGCGCTGCACGATGTCGCGTTGCGCGGCGGTGGCCAATGCCCCGACGTCGAACTTGTATCCCCGGTCGTCTTGACCTTGCCTCAACTGCCGGACGTTCTTGGTGAGCTTCTCGACGAACTCGTCGTAGACGGGCTCCTCGACATAGACCCGCTCCACCGACACGCAGATCTGCCCGGAATTAAGCAGCCCGCCCCACGTGATGCCGTTGGCAGCCCGGTCCAGGTCGGCGTCGGCGAGCACGATCGCCGGATCCTTCCCGCCGAGCTCCAGGCTGTAAGGGATCAGGCGCTGTGCACACTGGACGGCGACCTTGCGTCCCGTCGCCGTAGACCCGGTGAATTGGACGAAGTCGGCATTGGCAATGACGGCGGCACCTGTCTCGCCGTAGCCGGTCGCCAGCGCGAGCACCGGCGGGGCGCCGATCTCGGTCCACCCGCGCACGAATTCGATCGCGCTCAGCGGCGTGACCTCTGACGGCTTCAACAACACTGCGGCGCCGGCCGCCAGCGCAGGAACCACGTCCATGCTCGGCACGACGAACGGACCGTTCCACGGCGTGATCACACCGACCACCGGGTACGGCCGATACACCGTGGTCAGCCTTTTG
>NZ_DASRBZ010000177.1:0-5896 GCF_035653355.1 Mycobacterium sp.
CGCGACCGCTTGATGCGCCTCGAAATTCCAGTGGATACCGTCGGGGTTGCCCCGGCCGCTCATGATGTGTTCGGCCACCGCGGCTTTGAGGTCGACCAGCGGGATGCCATGCTGCTCAGCCCATTCGGCGATGGCCGCCGCGGTCGCCGGGCGGCTGTGGTGCGCCTTGCCGTAGGTCTCGGCAATGTGCACCGAGGGCAGTGACGCCACGATCGGTATACCGGGTCGGTTGAAATCGATTGCGCCGCGTGTCTGTTCGAGATATTCGACGGTGAGGTGCGGTGGCAACGCGGGCCGCGCCACCGGTGAGAGCCGGGGCTGCAGCCAGCCGTAGCCGTCGCGCACCCAGCGCCGAAGCCACGGTGGGCGCACATAGCGGATGAGCTCGCGCAGCGCCGTGGGCACCACCGACGGCAGCGAATCCATCCCGCCGGTGGCGAAGATCACCGCGCCGGCCCTGCGCAGCGCTGCCCAGGCCCGCGGGTCCTGGGTGGCAGCCCACCAGATGTCACGACAGGTCCAGCCGATCCTGCCGAGCAGCTCGACATCCCAGTCTAACTGTGCTGCAACGATATTCGGCCAGATGCGGGGGTCATCGGCCGGCAGGCCGCCGGTGGGCCCGTAGTACGCGAGCGAATCGGCGAAGATCAGCAGGACAGGCCGCGTCTCAGAAGACATCATCCGCGACCTGCGCCGAAGCATTCCAAACGTCAAGACGCCAGCTGATGCGGTCAAAGCCGCCGTCTGCGTCGGAGTGTCCGCTCAATTGGGTCCAACTGGCGTTGCCCATACCGCCCAGCGCAGGCCAGTTGTCCACCGGCAGCTGCAGCAGCGCGGCCGTCAACGCGGCGATCAAACCGCCGTGCGCCACCACAACCACTGGTCGATCGTCGCTGCCCCACTCGCGTTCAGCCTGGACCAGCTCGGCGATCACGGGCACGCTCCGCGCGGCCACGTCGACCCTGCTCTCTCCGCCATGCGGCGCCCACGAAGCGTCCTCGCGCCAGGCCAGCCGCGCGCCCGGAACGTCGGCGTCGATCTGCGCATGCGTCATCCCTTGCCAGTCCCCCAGATGGGTTTCGCGTAACCGGCCGTCGACCCGAACCGGCACGCCGGTGCGCTCCCCGAGCACAACCGCGGTGTCGTAGGCGCGCCGCAAATCCGACGACACGATCAGCAGCGGCTGGCGCTTGCCCAGTACCTCGGCGGCGGCGACGGCCTGGGCGCGGCCCAACTCACTCAGCTGGGTGTCCAGTTGCCCTTGCATCCGGGTGTCGGCGTTGAATTCGGTTTGCCCGTGCCGCAGCATCACCAGCAGCCGCGTGGTCATGACGTGCGTTCCAGATCGACAGCCACCTGCGGGCAGTCCCGCCACAGCCGGTCCAGGGCATAGAAGTTGCGTTCGTCTTGATGCTGGATGTGCACGACGATGTCGACGTAATCCAGCAGTGTCCAGCGGCCTTCGCGGGCGCCCTCGCGGCGGGCCGGCTTGTAACCGGCGCGGCGCATTTTCTCTTCAACCTCGTCGACAATCGCGTTGACCTGCCGCTCGTTGGACGCGGAGGCGATGACGAAGCAGTCGGTAATCACCAGCTGCCCGGAGACGTCGATCACCACGACATCATCGGCGAGCTTGGAGGCGGCGGCGCTGGCGGCCACGGTGGCCATGTCGATGGCCTCCTGGCTGGCCGTCACGTCTGGTCCCCTGGTTTGCTGTACAGCCGCCGCTTGGACACGTATTGCACCACGCCGTCGGGCATCAGGTACCACAGCGGGCGGTGCTCTTCGGCGCGGCGGCGGCAGTCCGTGGACGAGATCGCCAGAGCGGGGACCTCGACCAACGTCAACGCGTCGTCGGCCAGCCCGTCGAGGACGTCGCCGAGATGTTCGCGGCCCAGGTCGTAGCCGGGACGGCTCACCCCGATGAATCGGGCTATCGCGAACATGTCCTCCCAGTCCTGCCACGACAGAATCGACGCGAGTGCGTCCGCGCCGGTGATGAAGTACAGCTCGGAATCCGGGTTGAGTGCATGCAGATCGCGCAGGGTGTCTTTGGTGTAGGTGGGGCCGCCGCGGTCGATGTCGACCCGGCTCACCGAAAAGCGGGGGTTGGAGGCGGTCGCGATCACGGTCATCAGGTAGCGGTCTTCGGCGGCGCTGACGTGCCGGTCTTTCTGCCAGGGCTGGCCGGTCGGCACAAAGACCACTTCGTCGAGCTCGAACAAGTCGGCAACTTCGCTGGCTGCGACCAGGTGGCCGTTATGGATGGGATCGAACGTCCCACCCATCACGCCCAGCCTGCGACGCCGCTTTTGCACGGTTTGCCAGCTTACTGGAGCGGCCTGGCCTGCTCAGCTGGAGCAGATCTTGGTTCGAGGGTGCACGGTTGTACGCGACACGCCGAGCAAGTGCGTACAAACACGCACGCTCGCGGCAAAAACGTCAGACCGGCAACAGCTGGTCGATCACCGCCGCGAGCTGCTTGGCCGACCGGCATTCGTGCATCGTGATCACGTCCTGGTAGCGCGGCGCCGCCGAATCGCCGCTGCCCCACAAGTGCTTCGGCTCCGGGTTGAGCCAGTGCGCGTGCCGGCTGGCGGTCACCATGTGCGCCAGAACATCCAGGGCCGGGTCGCGGTAGTTGGTGCGACCATCACCGAGCACCAGCAACGAGCTGCGCGGCGACAGCACATGCGGGTAGCCCTCGGTGAACGAGACGAACGCGTTGCCGTAGTCGGAATGTCCGTCGCGGGTGTAGACACCGGCCTCGCGTGTGATGCGCTGGATCGCCACCGCCAGATCGGCGTCAGGCCCGAACAGGTGAGTCACCTCGTCGGTGGTATCGATGAACGCGAATACCCGCACGCGAGAAAACTGTTGGCGCAGTGCATGTACCAGCAGCAGGGTGAAGTGGCTAAACCCGGCCACTGATCCCGACACGTCGCACAGCACCACCAGTTCGGGCCGGGCCGGGCGCGGCTTTCGCAGCACCACGTCGATCGGCACACCGCCGGTGGACATCGATTTGCGCAGCGTCTTGCGGAGGTCGATCGCCCCGGCGCGGGCGCGGCGACGCCGGGCGGCCAACCGGGTGGCTAGGGTGCGGGCCAGCGGCGCCACCACCCTGCGCATCTGGCGCAGCTGATCACCCGACGCGCGCAGAAATTCGACGTTCTCCGAAAGCTGTGGGATGCCGTACATTTGGACATGGTCGCGGCCGAGCTGCTCGGCGGTGCGCCGCTTGGTCTCCGCGTCGACCAGCTTGCGCAGCTGGGTAATCTTTTGCGCAGCGAGGGCTTTGGCGATCTGTTCCTGGGTGGGGGTGGGCTCGTCGCCGTACGGGGCGAGCAGCCCGGCCAGCAGCCGGCCTTCGAGCTGGTCCAGCGCCATCGCCTTGAGCGCCTGATACGACGAGTACGAGGGGCCGCGGCTGGAGCTGTATTTGCCGTAAGCCTCGACGATTTGAGCGATCATGGCCACCAGCCGCTCGTCCATGTCGGCCAGATCCTCGTTTGCGGTCAGCAGATCGACCAGCATCTGCCGCATCGCTTCGATGTCGTCGGGCGGCAGCTGCAGGTCGGATTCACCGGCCTTTTCCTCAGTGACCACCGCTCGAGCCCCCAACGCCGCCGGCCACCACAGGTCGAACATGGCGTCGTAGGTTTCGCGGTGATCCGGTCGGCGCAGCACGGCGCACGCGATGCCCTCGCGCAGCACTTCCCGATCACCAAGGCCGAGGGTGGCCAGCACCCGGCCCGCGTCGACTGTCTCCGAAGGCCCAACCGAAATACCTTGCGCCCGAAGCGCTTCCACGAAGCCCACGAGGTGGCCGGGCAGGCCGTGCGGGGCCAGCGGCTGGCTGGGGCGAACGCGGCGAACGGCCATCAGTTCAGCCGCAGTTCGCCGGCCGCGCGCTGCTGGTCAGACTGGTGCTTGAGGACGACGCCGAGTGTGGCTGCCACCGTCGCGTCGTCGATGGTGTCCAGCCCGAGCGCCAGCAGCGTGCGGCCCCAGTCGATGGTCTCGGCGATCGAGGGCACCTTCTTCAGCTGCATCCCGCGCAGCACGCCGATGATGCGCACCAGCTCGTCGGCCAGATGCACGGGCAGCTCGGGAACACGGGACAGCAGGATGCGCCGTTCCATCTCCGGGCTGGGAAAGTCAATGTGCAAGAACAAGCACCGCCGCTTGAGCGCCTCGGACAGCTCGCGGGTGGCGTTGGAGGTCAACACCACAAAGGGCGCCCGTTCGGCGGTGATGGTGCCCAACTCGGGAACCGTCACCGCGAAGTCGCTCAACACCTCCAGCAGTAGCCCCTCCATCTCGATATCGGCCTTGTCGGTCTCGTCGACCAACAACACCGTGGGCTCGGTGCGCCGGATGGCAGTCAGCAGTGGGCGGGTCAGCAGAAACTCCTCGCTGAACACGTCGGCCTTGGTCGCCTCCCAGTCCCCAGAGCCGGCCTGGATGCGCAGAATCTGCTTGGCGTGGTTCCACTCATAAAGCGCCCGCGCCTCGTCGACGCCCTCATAGCACTGCAAGCGAACAAGACCGGAGCCGGTGGCTTGGGCGACCGCGCGGGCCAGTTCCGTCTTTCCGACCCCGGCCGGGCCTTCGACCAGTAGCGGCTTGCCGAGCCGGTCGGCGAGGAACACCGCGGTCGCAGTGGCGGTATCGGGCAGGTAGCCGGTCTCGGCCAGTCGCCGCGCGACATCGTCGATGTCGGCGAACAGTGGGATCGGTCGGGCGGGCACGGTCACGATGCGAGTCTCCTTAAAGGGGTCAGGCGGGGCGGGTGTGGCCGTCTCCCCACACGATCCACTTGGTTGCGGTCAGTTCGGGCAGTCCCATCGGTCCGCGGGCATGCAGCTTCTGGGTGGAGATGCCGATCTCGGCGCCGAACCCGAACTGCTCGCCGTCGGTGAACGCCGTCGAAGCGTTGACCATCACCGCGGCCGCATCCACGCCTTCGGTAAACCGTTGCGCTGCAGCAAGGTTCGTGGTCACGATGGCCTCGGTGTGTCCGGTGCCGTATTCGTTGATATGGGCAACCGCAGCGTCGACGCCGTCGACGACCGCCACCGCGATGTCCATCGAAAGGTACTCGCGGCGCAGATGGTCCTGGTCGGGGTCGAGGTGCACGGTCACCCCGGCGTCTTGCAGCGCGCCCACCAGCCGGGGCATGGCCTCGTCGGCGATCGCGGCGTCGACCAGCAGCGTCTCGGCGGCATTGCAGACGCTGGGGCGGCGTGTCTTGGAGTTCAGCAGAACCCGTTCGGCGACCTGGAGATCGGCCGCTTCATGCACGTAGACGTGGCAGTTGCCGACGCCGGTTTCGATGGTGGGCACCTGCGCGTCGCGAACCACCGCATCGATCAAACCTGCTCCCCCGCGCGGGATCACCACATCGACCAGCCCGCGGGCCTGGATCAGATGAGTGACGGTCGAGCGATCCGAGCTGTCGAGCAGCTGAACAGCGTCGGCGGGTAGGTCTTCGCTGAGCAGGGCGCTGCGCAGCACCTCGACCAGGGCCTGGTTGGATCGAGCGGCCGACGAACTGCCGCGCAGCAGTGCGGCGTTACCCGACTTGAGCGCCAGCCCGAACGCGTCGACGGTGACGTTGGGGCGGCCCTCGTAGACCATCCCGACCACGCCCAGGGGCACCCGCTGCTGACGCAGCGCCAGGCCGTTGGGCAGCGTGTAGCCGCGCAGTACCTCGCCGACCGGGTCGGGAAGGCCGGCCACCTGGCGCAACCCGGCGGCGATTGCGTCGATGCGCTTCGGATCCAGCGCCAACCGGTCGATCATCGCGGCCGGTGTCCGAGCGGCGCGTGCCACGTCCAGGTCTTCGGCGTTAGCTGCCAGAATCCGGTCGGCGTTGGCCACCACCGCCTGC
>NZ_DASRBZ010000178.1:0-2283 GCF_035653355.1 Mycobacterium sp.
TCCGACCCGCCGTTCACCTTTCAAGCCATCGGATGTCCGCAATGGTTCCACGCCCGCGAGTTCCCGCTCCCCGAAGCGACGCCCACCCGGTTTTATCTGGCGGAGGCGGGCCGTCTCAGCACTGAATGCGCCTCGGACCAAACGGTGGCGACCCTCGATTACGCGGCTCGCGGTCCAGTGGCTGGCCGAAGCCTGGAGCAGTGGACGCTGGGCATGAACAGCTTCTTCACCGCCCAGCGCGGTCGGCGCATTCGCTATGACACCGACAACCGTCGCCTACAGCGCAGGGCGCTGACTTACACGACTGAACCATTCACGTCGCCCACGCTGGTGGCCGGGCCGATCGCGCTGACCATCCATGCGACAGCCAACACCACCGAGACCCTGTGGGTTGCCCACCTCGACGACGTCGCGCCCGACGGAACCAGCCGCCCGCTGACGCAGGGCGCGCTGCTCGGTGCACACCGTGCGCTGGACCCCGACCGCACCTGGTATCTGCCCGACGGCACCGTGCTGCGACCGCATCACTCCAGCACCCGCGCCGCGACCGAACCCGTCGTTCCCGGCGAGCTGACCCGCTATGACGTCGAGATCTTCCCGACCGCCGCATACATCGCACCCGAGCACCGGCTGCGGCTCATTCTGACCACCTACGACTTCCCGCACCTGGTTCCCACTAAGCCCGCGCGTCCTGCCCTGGCCGGCGGACGCTACCAGCTCCATCAGGGCGGCCCGACCCCGTCGCACATCCTCATCCCGCTTGCCGACCCGGGCGCCTTCGGCTGAACCGCGACATCCGCGTCTTCCGCGCCCGCCGCGCGGGCGAAGTCGAAACCGTCGCATACGATCGACCCTCGTGTCCCACGACGGTAATGCGCGATCGACGCAGCGGATCGCACGCATCATCGCCGTCGTCGCCGGCATCGCCGGTCTGCTGCTGTGCAGCGTCATCCCACTGCTGCCGGTCAAACAGACCACCGCGACCATCCTCTGGCCCCAAGGCACCAGCGACGGGCACGTCACCGGTATCACCGCACCGCTGGTGTCCGGAGCACCGCGAGCCCTGGACATCTCTGTCCCCTGCCCGGCGATCGCAACGCTGCCGGCCGGCGGCGGTCTGGTCTTGTCGACCCTGCCCGCCGACGGGTTCCAGACCGGCAAGAGCGGACTGTTCGTACGCGCCAACAAAGACACCATCGTCGTCGCCTTCCGCGACACGGTGGCGGCGGTGGCGCCCCGGTCCGCGGTGGCCGCCGGCGCATGCAATGTGCTGCACATCTGGGCTAGTGCCGGTGGGGTCGGTGCGGACTTCGTCGGTATCCCCGGCGCCGCCGGCACGCTGCCAGCTGAGAAGAAGCCTCAGGTCGGCGGCATCTTCACCGATCTGAAGATCGGTCCTCAGCCCGGGCTGTCGGCTCGTATCGACATCGACACCAGGTTCATCACGACGGCCACGGCAATCAAGGAAGCCGCGATGGCGCTCGGCGTGCTGTCGGTGCTGGTCGCTGTGGCCGCGCTGGCCATCCTGGACCGCCGGGCGGGGCCGCGAACACCCCGCATTTGGCGATGGTTGCGGGCTAATATCGCGACCTGGCTGGCCGACGCCGCCGTGATCGCGACACTGCTGGTCTGGCATGTCATCGGGGCCACGACGTCCGACGACGGCTACAACCTCACCATCGCCCGGGCCGCACGCCAAGCCGGATACGTGCCGAACTACTACCGGTTCTTCGGCACCACGGAGGCCCCGTTCGACTGGTATCCCTCGGTGCTGGCGCACCTGGCGTCGGTCAGCACTGCCGGGGTGTGGATGCGGCTGCCCGCCACCGCCGCCGGCATCGGGTGCTGGCTGATCATCAGCCGCTACGTGCTGCCGCGGCTGGGCCCGGCCAGGGGCGGCTTGGCTGGCAACCGGGTGGCGGTATGGACCGCGGGCGCGGTGTTCGTGGCCGCCTGGTTGCCGTTCAACAACGGCCTGCGCCCGGAGCCGCTGATCGCGTTCGGGACCCTGTTGACCTGGGTGCTGGTCGAGCAGGCGATCGCCACCCGGCGGCTGGTTCCGGCGGCGGTCGCGATCGTGCTCGCGATGCTCACCGCAACTCTGGCCCCGCAGGGCCTGATCGCACTCGGTGCGCTGTTGACCGG
The DNA here is from genome assembly GCF_035653355.1 of Mycobacterium sp. Classification (GTDB taxonomy): domain Bacteria; phylum Actinomycetota; class Actinomycetes; order Mycobacteriales; family Mycobacteriaceae; genus Mycobacterium. The sequence continues at coordinate 2,146 of NZ_DASRBZ010000178.1, forward strand.
TGCGCGGGCCATCGCCCAGATCATCATGCGGCGTCGGGCAGCCGATGGGTTGTTGGCGCCGCTGGCAGTGTTGGCCGCGTCGCTGTCGCTGATCGCGGTCGTGGTGTTCCGCGCCCAGACGCTGGCCACGGTCGCTGA
>NZ_DASRBZ010000179.1:0-6981 GCF_035653355.1 Mycobacterium sp.
CGCCCCAGCCGCAGCCGATGTCGAGCAGCGTCATCCCGGGTTCTAACCGCAACTTGCCCAGCGCCAGGTCAATCTTGGCGAGCTGCGCCTCCTCCAGCGTCATGTCGTCACGCCCGAAGTATGCACAACTGTACGTCTGGGTGCGATCGAGGAACAGACGAAAGAAATCGTCGGACAGGTCGTAGTGAGCCTGCACGTCCTCGAAAAACGGCGTCAGCGGCACGGACATAAGTGGTGTGAGCCTTTCTGAAAGTGCACAGGACTCACGGCGCGTCAAGGAACTCACCATGATGTCCTGGGATGCCTCCCATGCATGTTAGTAATCCCGGGTTAGCGTCTAGTCGCCGACACGGCTCGGATGCGTAAGGCGACGATCCCTCCCGAAAGGGCCTTTAGACCGCGCTCAGCATAGCCCCCGCGGCCAGGCCCAGCACCAGCAAGCCGCCCGCCAGGCGGACGTGCACCCAGGCCAACGCGGCGTACCACAGCGGCCAGACCGGATAGTTCGCGGGCGGCTCGTCAGGTGGCGGGCGTCGAAAATGCGGCCAGACCTTCACCATTCGCGGCAGCGCCAGCACCACGAGCAACGCCGGCCAGGGCATGGCGCCGACCACTACCGTAACCGCGACCAGCACATAGAAACCGACCATCATGCCCAGAGTCACAATGCGGGCGCGGGCTGCGCCGAGCATGACCGGCAGCGTATGGATGCCAAGCGGTTGGTCGTAGGGAATTTTGTCGATGTGCTTGCCCATCAACACTGTCGTGCACAGCAGCCCGTAGGGCAGCGAAGCCAGCAGCACATTCCAGCCGACGGTGCCCACCGCCGAGTAATAGGTGCCGCACACCATCAACGGCCCCCAGACGACGAAGACGTCCGGCTCGCCCAGCCCCCGCTTCTTGAGCCGCAGCGGTGGCGCGGTGTAAGCGACGCTCAGCACAAACCCGCTGAGCGCGAAGACAAGCACCGGCCAGCCGCGGGCCAAGCTCAGCACCACCAGGATCGCCAGGTCCGCCAGGTTGACGGCGGCGATCGCCAGCAGCAGCGTCCGGCGGCTGACCAGACCCGAGAGCACCGGGTGCGGCGCGTAGAGGGCCCGCGGGTAGCTCACGCTATCGGTGCCCACCTGGGCGTCGTAAAGGTCGTTCATCAGGTTGTTGGCTATGTGCGCCAACGTGATTCCCACGATCGCCAACACCAGCCAGCGCCAATCCAGCCCTCGCTTGCCGACGGCCAGCAACGCGGCGACCAGACCGGCGACCACGGTCATCGGTAGCACCGCGGCCCGGGTGACGACGATCCAGCGGGTGATGGCGTCGACGGGTCCGTCAGGGGGCGGGTTGGTGGTGCGCAGGGCATACCCCCATGACCGGGCCCACGACTTCAGCCGCGAACCGGCGGTCAGCTCAGGCATCGACGTTCTCGCGTCGCGGTGGCACGATCGGTGCCGGGTGCGGCTGGGCGTTGAACTTCTCCAGCGACCCGCCGGCTTCCACGATCCCGCAGAGCGCGCTCCAACTGAGCATGGTGAGGTAGTCGATCAAGTCCTCCTTGCTCATCCGCGGATCCGAGATCCACGAGTGGGTGGCCAGCTGCACGCCGCCGACGATCATGTAGGCCCACGGCTCGACCCCACCGGTGTCCATCCCGACCTCTTGCATACGGCGGCGCAGCATCACCGAAAGCATGCGGGCGATGATTCGCTCGGAGTCGGCGATCACCTTGTTCTTGCTAGGCGAACTGTTCGCCATCACGAACCGATAGGGTTCGGGCTCGGCGGCGACCGTGTCGACGTAGACCCGGATGATCTCGCGGGTCAAGTCGAAGCCATCCATGTTGGCGCTCAACGCTGCCGCCATGTTGGGGATCAGCGTTGTCTGCGCGAAGCGCATCAGCACCGCGCTCGTCAGATCGTTCTTGTCGACGAAGTAGCGGTACAGCACTGTCTTGGAGACCCCGATCTCGGCGGCGATCTCGTCCATGCTCAGGAACCGGCCGTGCCGGCGAATCGCGGTGATGGTGCCGTCGATCAGTTCGTTGCGGCGCTCCACCTTGTGCCGGTGCCAGCGTCGTTTTCGACCATCAGTCTTGACGGTCCCCACCGGAGCGCGCTCTGCCACTATCGCCGATTCCCATTCACTAGACGCCTCGATAATACGGGTTTCTACGACGCGTTTCCGGCATGTGGCCAAGGCGCGGTAACAGTTACTGGACGTCTCGGCAATCACATGAGCAGGACTCACCCCGGTCGATAGCGGATGATGGTCTAGTGGCCCCAGAACGATATCGGCCCGAGCTACCGGCGGCCCGCGCACAGCCGATGACCGGCCCAGCACGCCAGGCCGCTGTGTCGTTCGCGGAATCGTTCGCCGGAGCCGATGCCGAGGCGGACGCCCAGCGGCGCCGGGCGCTACGCCGGATGAAGGTAGTGGCGCTGAGTTTCCTCGTCGGCGCCAGCGTGGTGTTTCTGGGCTGCCGGTGGGCGCAAGCCGGCGGTTCGGCCGCCGCCTGGGTCGGCTACGTCCGCGCCGCCGCCGAGGCCGGCATGGTCGGCGCGCTGGCCGACTGGTTCGCCGTCACCGCGCTGTTCAAGCATCCGCTCGGTATACCGATCCCGCACACCGCGATCATTAAACGCAAAAAAGACCAGCTCGGCGAGGGCCTGGGAACCTTCGTGCGGGAGAATTTCCTGTCTCCACCGGTCGTCGAATCGAAGTTGCGGGACGCTCAAATTCCCAGCCGGCTCGGCAAGTGGCTCTCCCAAGCCGACCATGCGCAGCGGGTGGCCGCCGAGACGGCGACGGTGCTGCGGGTGCTGGTGGAGCTGCTGCGCGACGACGACGTTCAACACGTCATCGACCGCATGATCATCACGCGCATCGCCGAACCCCAGTGGGGTCCGCCGGCGGGACGGGTGCTGGCCACCTTGTTGGCCGAAAACCGGCAGGAAGCCCTGATCCAGCTGCTGGCCGATCGGGCTTTCCATTGGTCGCTGAACGCCGGTGAAATCATCCAGCGGGTGGTCGAGCGCGATTCCCCGAGCTGGTCGCCCCGGTTCATCGACCATCTGGTCGGCGACCGGATCCACCGCGAGCTGATGGACTTCACCGACAAGGTGCGCCGCAACCCGAACCATGAACTGCGCCGCTCGGCGACCCGGTTTCTGTTCGACTTCGCCGAGGACCTGCAGCACGATCCGGCAACCATTGCCCGCGCTGAGGCCGTCAAGGAACAGCTGATGGCCCGTGACGAGATCACCAATGCCGCGGCGACCGCGTGGAAGACGCTGAAAAGGCTGGTGCTCGAGGGGGTCAACGACCCGTCCAGTGCGCTGCGCAGCCGGATTACCGACACCGTCGTCCGGATCGGCGAATCGCTGCGGGACGACGCCGAGCTGCGCGACAAGGTCGACGACTGGCTCGTGCGGGCTGCGCAACACCTGGTCTCGCAGTACGGGGTGGAGATCACCGCGATCATCACCGACACCATCGAACGCTGGGACGCCGAAGAAGCCAGCCGGCGCATCGAGCTGCACGTGGGGCGCGACTTGCAGTTCATCCGGATCAACGGCACGGTGGTAGGTGCGCTGGCCGGGCTGCTGATCTACACCGTCGCGCAACTCCTTTTCTGAGCAGTGCTAACAGTGCTTGCAATAGTTAGCACTAGGCCGTACGGTGGTGTTCGTCGCACCGACCGACTAAGGGAGTTCACCAATGCCGCAGGAGGAGAAGCTTGCCGCAGTGGTGTCCACCGCAGCGGCCGACATCGGCAGTTTCATCAGGGCGCAGCGCGAGGCGGCGCAAGTATCGGTGCGGCAACTGGCTGAAAAGGCCGGAGTAAGCAATCCGTATCTATCCCAGATCGAGCGCGGGTTGCGTAAACCGTCCGCGGATGTGCTGAACCAGATCGCCAAGGCGCTGCGCGTCTCCGCCGAGGTGCTCTACGTACGGGCCGGGATTCTCGAACCCAGTGAGACCAGTGAAGTGCGAGACGCCATCATCACCGACACGGCGATCACCGAGCGGCAAAAGCAGGTTCTGCTCGACATCTACACGTCGTTCGTCCAGCAAAACGAAGCCCAGCAAACCGAAGCTGCACGGGAGGAGTCGACGCCTGCCTAACTCCCGATCAGGCGGTAATTACCGCATCTAGGAAAACCGTTCCGTGAAACGATCCTCCAAACGACCCATGAAAGGAAACAACATGGCCGAGAACCCGACCGTTGACGATCTGAGGGCACCGTTGCTCGCCGCGCTGGGCGCTGCCGACCTGGCTTTGGCCACGGTCAACGACTTGCTCGCTGAGTTGCGCGACCGCGCCGAAGAGACCCGCACCGACACCCGCAGCCGGGTTGAGGAACGCCGGGCTCGCCTGGCCAAGCGGCGCGAGGAGCTGCCCGAGCAACTGCGCGACCAGCTGCGCGAGCTGCGCGGGCGGTTCACCGCCGAGGAGCTGCGCTCGGCCGCCGAAGGCTACCTGGAGGCCGCGACCAGCCGGTACAACGAGCTGGTCGAGCGCGGTGAGCTGGCTCTGGAGCGGCTGCGCAGCCAAGGCCGCTTCGAGGAGGCGTCGGCGCGCGCCGAGGGCTATGTCGACCAGGCAGTCGAGTTGACCCAGGAGGCATTGGGCACGGTCGCGTCGCAGACCCGCGCGGTCGGTGAGCGCGCCGCCAAGCTGGTCGGTATCGAGCTGCCCAAGAAGCAGCAGGCGGCCAAGAAGACGCCCGCCAAGAGCACGCCGGCAAAGAAGACCCCCGCCAAGAAGACCGCGGCCAAGAAGGCGCCTGCGAAGAAGGCGCCGGCCAAGAAGGTCACCCAGAAGTAATTCGCAGCGGCCGCGCCCGCTATGGCAGCGGCAGGTCACCAACACACTCGACTCCGAGTCGCCTCGCCGAGGCGGCTCGGAGTCGACGTCTGGGACACAACCCGCATAGGCTTACGGCGTGAGCCTTGTGCATACCGTCCTGGTCATCCTGCTGATCGGCGTGCTGATGACGACGCTGTACGCGTTCGTGCATGCGGCAATGCAGCGTCCCGACGCCTACACCGCTGCGGAGAAGCTGACCAAGCCGGTGTGGTTGCTGATCCTGGGGGCTGCCATGCCGCTGGCGTGGTTGCTCGGCGTCCTGGGGATGGCGATCGCTGCCTGCGCGTCAGGGGTCTACCTGGTCGATGTACGGCCGAAACTGCTGGAAATCCAAGGTAAATCGCACTAGCAGGATGCGAGCCCTGATCGCCGCCTCCGCGGTAGGCGTGGCGCTGCTGGGCACTGCTCCGGCATGGGCTGATGCGGGCGCAGGGCCCGCGCCGCCGTTCGTGGACCACACCGAATGGGTGCACTGGGGCAACCTGTCCAGCCTGCGGGTCTACCCGACGCCGTCGGGCCGCGCAGCGGCCAGCCGGCAGGCCGACCCTGATGAGGCCTGGACCGAAGTGCTCGCGCTGGCTCCCGGCGCCGACAGCCCCGGCATGCGCGCCCAATTCGTCTGCCACTGGCAGTTGGCGGAGCTGGCGCAGCCCGGCAAGGTCAGCTGGAACCTCGAGCCGTGGCGACCGGTCGTCGACGACGCCACGATGGCCGCGTCCGGCTGCAATCCCGGCGGACCCGAAGAACCGCTGTAGTGCCGGCCCCGCTCGCCCGCGCCCAAGTGGCCGGCCTCGTCGACCACACCCTGCTCAAACCCGAGGCGACTGCCGCCGACGTCGCCGCCGTTGCCGCCGAAGCCGCCGAGCTCGGCGCGTACGCGGTGTGCGTCTCGCCGTCGATGGTGCCTGTCGCAGTGGGCACCGGTGTGCGGGTCGCCGCGGTCGCCGGTTTCCCGTCGGGCAAGCACCTGTCCGCGGTCAAGGCGCAGGAAGCGGCCTTGGCGGTGGATGCCGGGGCGAGCGAAATCGACATGGTCATCGACATCGGCGCCGCGCTGGCCGGTGACCTTGCCGCGGTGCGTTCCGACGTCGCTGCTGTGCGCGCTGCCCTGTCCGCGGCGGTGCTCAAGGTGATCGTGGAGTCCGCAGCGCTACTGAGGCTGCGCGACGCCGACCTCCTGGTGCAGGTGTGCCGCGCAGCCGAAGATGCTGGCGCCGATTTCGTCAAGACCTCCACCGGCTTTCATCCCGCGGGCGGCGCGTCGGTCCACGCAGTCGCGCTGATGGCCGACGCCGTCGGTGGTCGGATCGGGGTCAAGGCCAGCGGCGGCATCCGCACCGCCGCTGACGCGCTGGCCATGCTGGAGGCGGGTGCCACCCGGCTCGGGTTGTCGGGGACCCGAGCGGTGCTCGACGGACTCAGCTGAAGACGTCAGAGGTTGCCGAAGCAGTCTTGACCGGTCTGCGGCTGCGACGACGACGCCGGGATGTTGGCGTTTTGGGCCGAAAACGTCGCCTGCACACCGTCATTGGTGACCTTCACGCTGTCGGCGTGGATGCCTAACGGATAGTTCTGGGTCGCTTTCGACGTGAGGTCGTCGAGATTCCTCTGCACGGTATTCGTCGACATCTTCGAACCCAGTGCCCGCAAGTCGACCACCTGCAGCGACAGCCCGTTGTTGGCGATCTGCGGCTTGACGGTGGCGCTGTCCAGCAGGCCCTTCAATTGGACGGTGCCATCGCTGGGGTTGGTGGTGACTTTGCTGGTCACCAGACTGCCTATTACCGGGATGGCGTCCTGAATGGAGTCCTTGATGCCGTCCGACGACCAGGTGATGGTGCCATTGATCGACCCGATCGTGCCCTTGGAGTTGTTCGAGTTGGCCAGCCGCACATCGCGGATGTCGAGGCTGATCTTCATGCCCTTGGCGCTGCGCACCTGATTGCCGGCGGTCTGCACAGAGATGTGGGTGTAGTGCTTGGTGATGTACTGCCACAGCACCGGCGGTGCCACGGCGAAGGACACGCTCGCGGAGTCCTGCACCTCGCACTGCACCGCGTTGGTCACCTTGCTGTCGGCAGCGTGCCGGGTGTAGAGCTCGGCGCCGATGAGCC
>NZ_DASRBZ010000180.1:0-5335 GCF_035653355.1 Mycobacterium sp.
GACGCGGTCGAGATTCACTTGGGACACAACTACTTAGCGAGTTCGTTCCTGAGCCCGCTGATCAACCGGCGCGACGACGAGTTCGGCGGGTCATTGGAGAACCGGGCCAAAGTGGCCCGCGGGCTCGTCATGGCCGTACGCCGCGCCGTGAACGGTCAGATCGCGGTGACGGCCAAGCTCAACATGGCCGACGGGGTGCGCGGTGGTATCACCGTCGAAGAAGCGCTGACCACCGCCAAGTGGCTGCAGGACGACGGCGGCCTGGACGCGCTCGAGCTGACTGCCGGCAGCTCGCTGGTCAACCCGATGTATCTGTTCCGCGGTGATGCCCCGGTCAAGGAGTTCGCCGGAGCGTTCAAGCCGCCGCTGCGCTGGGGCATCCGCATGTCGGGCCACAAGTTTTTGCGCGAATACCCCTACCGCGATGCCTATCTGATGCGCGACGCTCGGCTGTTTCGCGCCGAGTTGTCGATGCCGCTGATCTTGCTCGGCGGCATCACCAACCGCGAAACGATGGATCTGGCCATGGCGGAGGGCTTCGACTTCGTCGCGATGGCGCGGGCGCTGCTCGCCGAACCCGATTTGGTCAACCGGATCCGCGCCGAGGGCTCCGTGCAGTCCGCCTGCATCCACTGCAACCGGTGCATGCCGACGATCTACAGCCGCACCCGTTGCGTCGTCACCGGGGCGCCGGACTTGATCACCACACACTGACTCGGCTCGCTTCGGAACCCGCCGCAGCCCAACAGATACAGTTGGCCAAGTGAATCAACCGGCTACAGTTGGTGCGATGAGTCAAGCAGCGCCGCCCGTGCTGACCGTTCGATACGACGGATCCCAGCGGACGTTCGCGCCTGGCCATGACGTGGTCATCGGACGCGACCTCCGCGCGGACATGCGTATCACGCATCCATTGATCTCCCGTGCGCATCTGCTGCTGCGCTTCGACCAGGGCAGGTGGCTGGCCATCGACAACGGCTCGTTGAACGGGACGTTCGTCAACGGCCGTCGGGTGCCGGTGGTCGACATCCACGACGGCCAAAGCATCAACATCGGCAACCCAGACGGACCGCGCCTGACCTTCGAAGTGGGACGCCACCAAGGCATGGCCGGACGGCCGCCCCAGACCGCGTCGATGCGCGCCGTGCAACCGTCCGGGGCCTCGCCGCGGCCCGCGCCTCCCCCGCCGTCGCGCCAGCAGGGCGGTGGGTGGCCGCCGCAATCAGCGCCGATGCGCCCGGGTGGACCGCCGCACACCCCGCCGCCGCATCAACCAGTGTATCCACCCAGCGGCGGGCAGCGGCCAGCCGCGTATTCGGGCAGCGGCGGGCATCCGCCCGCCTATCCGGGCAGCTCGCCGCAACCTGCGCCGGCCGCAGCCGCGCCGAAGACCCAGATGGCCCCGGCCGCAAGCAAGCCGCCCGAGGTCTCCAACCTCGCGACCAAGATGATCCAGGCTTTCCGGCCCAGCTCCGCCGCGCCGGACAAGCCGGCCGGCTCCCTGACGATCGGGCGCGCCACCGACAACGACATCGTCATCCAGGATGTCTTGGCGTCGCGCCATCACGCGTTTTTGGTGCAGTCGCCGCTCGGCGCCGAGATCCGCGACGCTCGAAGCATCAACGGCACGTTCGTCAACGGAGTCCGGGTCGGCTCCGCGGTGTTGAACGAGGGCGACGTCGTGACCATCGGCAACGTCGACCTTGTCTTCAGCGACGGCACCTTGGTTCGGCGCACGGAAGCCGCGGCCCGCACTGGCGGCCTCGAGGTCAACGGCGTGCACTTCAAGGTCGACGGCAAGGAACTGATCGACAGCATTTCCTTCACCGCTCGGCCGGGGATGCTGACCGCGATCATCGGCGGTTCGGGAGCAGGCAAGACCACGCTGTCCCGGCTGATCGCCGGCTATACCCGCCCCAGCCAGGGCTCGATCACCTTCGAGGGCCACGACATCCACCGCGAGTACGCGACCATGCGCAGCCGGATCGGGATGGTTCCGCAGGACGACGTCGTGCACCGTCAGCTCACGGTCAACCAGGCGCTGGGTTACGCCGCCGAATTGCGACTGCCCCCCGACACCAGCAAGCAGGAGCGGGCCCAGGTCGTCGCCCAGGTTCTCGAAGAACTCGACCTGACCAAGCAGGCCGACACCCGGGTGGACCGGCTCTCGGGTGGTCAGCGCAAGCGCGCGTCGGTGGCGCTGGAGCTGCTCACCCAGCCGTCGCTGCTTTTGCTCGACGAGCCGACCTCCGGTCTGGATCCGGCGCTGGACCGTCAAGTCATGCTCATGTTGCGCCAGCTTGCCGATGCTGGGCGCGTGGTGCTGGTGGTGACGCACTCGGTGTCCTACCTCGACGTCTGCGACCAGATTCTGCTGGTGGCGCCGGGCGGCAAGACGGCTTTCTGCGGCCCGCCGGACCAGGTGGAGTCGGCGTTCGGAACCAGGAACTGGGCGGAAATCTTCGCCAAGGTGGGTGCCGATCCCGACGAAGCCAATCGCCGCTTCCTGGAGAGGGCCAAGCAACGGCATGAGCAGCCGGTGCGGGTCGCGGAAGAACCCGGCGACCTGGGCGAGCCGGTGCACACCGACAGATGGCGCCAGCTTTCGACGATTGCGCGACGCCAGGTTCGGCTCGTCCTCTCCGACCGCGGATACACGGTGTTCCTGGCGGTGTTGCCATTCCTTATGGGCGCGCTGTCGCTGACCGTCAAAGGGCCCAAACCGGGACTTGGGTTTGCCGATCCAACGGGCGCCGCACCTACTCAGCCGCAGTACATCATGGTGCTGCTCAACATCGGGGCCGTCTTCATGGGCACGGCCTTGACCATCCGCGACCTGATTGGTGAACGCCCCATCTTCCGGCGAGAACAGGCGGTCGGCCTGTCCACCACCTCCTACCTTTTGGCCAAGGTCCTTGTTTTCTCCGTTTTCGCCACGATCCAGGCAGCGATCGCGACCGCCATTGTTCGGCTCGGCAAGGGCGCGCCCACCGCGCATCCGCCCTTCTTCGGTAGCGCGACGTTTTCGCTCTTCCTCACCGTCGCCGCAACCTGTGTCGCGTCGGCGATGCTCGGTCTGCTGCTGTCTGCTCTCGCTAATTCCAACGAGCAGATCATGCCGCTGCTGGTGGTGTCGATCATGTCGCAATTGGTGCTTTGCGGCGGGATGGGGATTCCCGTGACCGGCCGCTTCGGTCTCAACCAGCTGTCCTTTGTAACGCCCGCGCGCTGGGGATTCGCCGCCGGATCGTCGTCGATCGACTTTCCGCACCTGGTGAAAGTTCCGCAGGTCCCAACCGACGACAGATGGTGGCAACACTCGAAACACATCTACGTGTTCGACATGGCCATGCTCGCGGTGTTGTCGGTGTTCTACGCCGGCTACGTCCGGTGGCACATCCGGCTCAAGCGCTAAGGCTCACGCGCTAGGGCTCACGCGCTGAGGTTTATGCGCTGAGGCTGGTCAGCGCATACTCGCTGACGGCGATCAGCGCATCGGTCGCCGACCGGCGATCGCGGGCATCGATGTTGATCACCGGGATGTGCTCGGGCAGTGCCAGCGCTTTGCGTACTTCGTCAACCGGATACCTTGGCGCCCCGTCGAATTCGTTGACCGCGATCAGGAACGGCAGTTGGCGGTGCTCGAAGAAGTCGACGGCGGCGAAGCTGTCCTCGAGGCGCCGGCAGTCGACCAGGATGACCGCGCCGATGGCGCCGCGCACCAGGTCGTCCCACATGAACCAGAACCGGCGCTGGCCTGGTGTGCCGAACAGGTAGAGCACCAGATCCTCGTCGAGGGTAATTCGGCCGAAGTCCATCGCCACAGTGGTGGTGCTTTTCGCCGGGGTGGCCTCGAGCATGTCGACGCCCGTGGAGGCATCGGTGACCATCGCCTCGGTGCGCAGCGGCATGATTTCCGAAACCGCGCCCACGAACGTGGTCTTGCCGGCCCCGAACCCGCCCGCGATGACGATCTTCGTCGAGGCGGCGTTGCGCCTCTCAGAGTGCTCGTAGGCCACGGAGCGTCCTTCCTATCAATTCGCGGCGTTCGTCTGTGGTGGATTCGTCGGTCAGCGTCGGCCGTACTCGAAGGTAACCGGATGTCACCAGATCACCGACGAGGACGCGCGCAACGCCCAGCGGCAGATCCAGGCGGGCCGAGATCTCTGCGACCGAAGGGCTTTTCACGCACAGCTGAACGATCTTTCCTCGCATGTCGTGGGGCGGCCAATTGTGGAACAGCGCCGACTGCAGCGTCTGCACCGGCGCTTCCAAGGGAAGCTCGACGGTTGTGTTGGTGCGTCCAGCGGTCAGCGTGTATGGGCGGACCAGGCTCGCCTCATGTGCGCGTGGCGGTGGCTCGCGGCTGTCCATCGCGGCTCACGAGTGTAAGGGTGCCCGCCGGGACGACTGCACAACGCCGCCCACCCGTTCGACAAGGATGGCCATCTCGTAACCGATCTGACCGATATCGCATGACGTCGCGGCCAGAGTCGCCAGATGCGATCCGTCGCCGACCCGCATCAGCAGCAGGTAGCCGTTTTGCATCTCGACCACCGACTGCAGCACCTGCCCACCCTCGAACAGTTGGGCGGCGCCTGTGGCGAGGCTGGCCAGCCCGGAGGCGACGGCGGCCAGCTGATCCGCTCGCTCGCGCGGCAGATGCTCGCTGGCCGCCATTAGCAGGCCGTCGACGGACACCAACACCGCATGCGACACCCCGGGTACCTCGCGGGCGAAGTTGGACAACAGCCAATCGAGCGAGTTGTCAGACGACGGGTAGGTCATTCGTGATCGGATCCTTCGGTTGTCTCACGGGCATGCGACCGTGCTGCGCGCACACCGCCGAAGTGGCTGCTGATGGAGGCGCGGATCGCATCAGGGTCTCGCGGCGCGGCATGGTGCCGACCGGAATGAAATCCGCCGTTCGATGCTACCCCGTTGCGCTGCTCGCCCCCGCGGTGCTCGGAAACCTCGCCCGTGCCGTTGGCCAGTGCCGTGTGCCGCGACGACGTGTCGGGTGCTGCCGCGCCGGGCACCAGGCGGGCACCGGGTTCCCGCACCGGCAGGCCATGGGCCGTGTGTGACTCGACGGGCACATTGTCGGCCTCGGCAGCCGCCGACCACCCGTGGTCCCACACCGACTTCCAATCCAGGTCGGGGCTGCGCGCGATCTCGTGCGGATCGACCAGCCACTCCGAAAGCATCCGCTGGTAGATCACGTCCTCTTCAGGCAGCCCTGTGGCCGGCGCCGGGGCCTGGGCAGCGACGGTTTCCTTATCGCGGGCTGCGGTGTCCCGAGGTTTGGTCGGCGAATGGCCCCACCAAGAATCGG
>NZ_DASRBZ010000181.1:0-14951 GCF_035653355.1 Mycobacterium sp.
GCCCAGCGCTGCGCTTCTCACTCTTGTCGGCATCGCTTCTGCGCTGCTGACCGGCCCGAGCGTTAGCCTTCGTCCCGCCTGACTACGAGGCCACTGTGGTTATCCGCCGCGCCGCGATCACGCCGACGCAGCTCCTGACACCCGAATCTGCTTACGGCTGGCCGGGTTTGAGGAGCACGAACAGCGCCTCGGCGTCGGTCAACACCGTGTCGCCGTTCGCAGAGCCGACCCTCGACGAAGATCTTGCGGCCGTCGACGCGGCTCACCCCTGCGTCGACCTGCAGCTCCTTCTCGATCGGCACGATGTGGCGATAGTTCAAGTGCAGGTACGCGGTGCGCTGGTAGGGCCCGCCAGTGAGCACCGCCGACGTCATCCCCAGCACAGAATCAAACAGGTGCGCGATCTCGCCACCATGCACAGCGCCGTTGCGTCCCAGATGAAACCGCCGGAATCGGGCCCAGCCACGGATCCGGCCGTCCGGCGTCTTGGACACCTTCATCGGCACGGCCAAGATGTTGCCGCGGTTCGGAAGATCCATCCGGCGGCCGGACGGCGACCGCCATTCGTCGGTGTCGAACGGGGTCAGCAGCTCGGACACCTTCTCGATCAGATCCGCGGCCTCGCTGATCACCTCGTCGGGCGCGTCGACGGCGCGGGCGTGATCTTGCAGCGCGCGCACGGCGTCGATGAACCGCCCGTAGTCGGGTCCGCCCTTGGTCGTCGGCTCAGGCGGGTTGAATCCGCCGCCGGGATGCCGGGCGTGCTCGGGGGTCACCAGGACACCGTATTTCCTTGCCCGGCGCCCGTCGTCAGGCGTTAGGCGTTCTGCTCGCCGATCGCACCCAAAAACTCGACTTCGTCTTCGCTCAGCGTGATCTCGGCGGCGCGGACGTTCTCCTCCAGGTGCGCCACACTCGACGTCCCCGGAATCGGCAGCATCACCGGTGAGCGGTTCAGCAGCCACGCCAAGGCCATCTGCGCCGGCGTCGCATCATGCTCGGCCGCCATCCGCGCCAGCGGGCCGTCGGGTGCGGCCAGCGGCCCGGCGGCCAGCGGGAACCACGGGATGAACGCGATTCCCTGGTTGGTCGCCTCCTCCAGGACCGGTTCGGCGGCACGGGCGGTGAGGTTGTACATGTTCTGCACCGACACGATCGGCATGACCTGCTGGGCCGCGGCCAGTTGGTCCACGGTCACCTCCGACAGGCCGACATGGCGGATCTTGCCTTCGGTCTGCAGCTTGTTCAGCTCCACGACCTGGTCTTCGAGCGGAAACTTGTCGTCGATGCGGTGCAGCTGGAACAGGTCGATGGTCTCCACGCCGAGCCGTCGCAAGCTCATCTCGCATTCCTGGCGCAGGTAAGCAGGAAAGCCCATCGGGACCCACTCGTCCGGGCCGGTGCGCAGCAGGCCGGCCTTCGTGGCGATGACCAGACCGTCATAGGGATGCAGCGCCTCGCGGATGATTTCCTCGGAGTAGTACGGGCCATACGAGTCGGCGGTGTCGATGAAGTTGACGCCGAGCTCCACGGCACGACGCAAGACGCGGATACATTCATCGCGGTCGGCGGGCGGACCCCAGACGCCAGGACCAGTGAGGCGCATCGCGCCGAAACCGAGGCGGTTGACGGTTAGCTCATCGCCCAAACTGAGCGTGCCGGATGCTGCAGCAGGGGTTTTCGAGGTTTCTGTACTCACCTGGCCGACCGTACGCCTCCGCCGTTTGGCCGCCAGCGCGGCATGGCAAGCTGGCGACGTGGACTTGCATGAGCTGGCCACCCTGCCGTTCACCTACCCCGAAGTGGGCGCGACGGCGGGCCCCATGCCCCCGGGATACGACCACCTCGGTTTCGTCAGCCACATCGGCGCCGGTCAACAGCGTTTCGAGCAGGCCGCCGACGCGGTCATGCACTGGGGGATGCAGCGCGGCGCCGGATTGCGCGTACAAGCCAGCAGCGACGTCGTCACCGTTGGCACCGTTGTGGTCGTCAAGCTCGGCTTCCTGCCCGCGCCGTGCCGGGTCGTGTACGTGCTCGACGAACCGAACCTGCGCGGGTTCGCGTACGGCACGCTGCCGGGGCATCCTGAGTCGGGCGAGGAGCGGTTCGCCGTGCGCTACGACCCGGTCACCGCCGCGGTGTTCGCCGAAGTGCAGTCGTTCTCTCGGCCGGCGACGCAGTGGAGCAAAGCCGCCAAGCCGCTGCTGGCCGTGGGTCAGCGCGTGATCGCCAAACGCTACCTGCGCGCGGTGTGACGAGCGGTCGACCCCGCTCACGGCGCGACGGCGCGAACGAAAGCTTCGGCGAAAATGTCGCAGCATTCCTCGATTTCGGGCAACGCAACCTGTGGGACGTTGGTCAGCCCGGGGCGCATCATGCAATGCACCGAGATGGGGCTGATCAGCTGCTGGACCAGCAACGTGCGGGGAAGGTCGCGGATGCGACCGGCGGCGACCTCGTCGTCCAGCCACCGGCTCAGATCGGCGAGCCTGCGCAGCGCACCGTGTTCGACCAGAACCTGTCCCGCCGATCCTGCCGGGCGGGCCAGTGCTTCGGCGAGCACGGCCGAGAGCACCCGCGGTTCGCGGAGGTAGACCACTGCGAGCGAGCGGTAGACCCGGCGCACCCTGTCGTCCAGATCGGACGAGTCGCCGGAGATGGCGTCTTCGAGATCGAGATTCGGGATGTAGCGCTCGTAGACAGCGTCTAGTAACGCGTCACGTCCACCGAATACAGCGTAGAGACTGTGCACCGAGCAGTCGGCCTGTGCGGCGACCGCCTCGAACGTTGCCGCAGTCACGCCCCGGGCGCTGATCAGCGCGGCCGCGGCCTCGACTGCGCGCTGGCGCACCGGAGGCCGCCCGCCGGGATCCACACCGAAATCACGCACCGCGTTGTCCAATGCTCGGCGGGAACCGCCGAGCTGGCGCAGCAGCGTGCTTCGGGACACCCCGAGGGCATGCGCGATCACGGCGATCGGCACGTCAGCGACGTCCCTACCGAGACGCTCAGCCGACGCCAGGGTGGCATGGATGACGTCCGCCGGAACGGGCTGGCGATGCCTTCTTCGTGACACAGATATAGACCTACTTTGCAAACACGTTTCAAAATCCACTGGACCGGTGACTCATCGCTACGTAAGGTTACCGCTGCGACCACATTCAGGGGCTCGCCACACGGGGAGGAAATGATGGCTTTGTCGACCGCCGCCGAAGCGCCCGCGCGCGGCGCCGGACTTGGTCAGGTCGTCGGTCTGTCGATCGCCGCGATCGTGGTGGCCGCGGCGATGTTGTGGATCGGGTACGCGCACCGCACTCATCGGATCGAGTGGTTGACCCGCATCAGCGACGCTTTCAGCCGCTGGTTCAAACGACCGTCGTGGGCCGCCGTGCAGATTCTGGTGTTCGTCAGCTCCATCATCTGTGCGCTGTTCGGTTTCATATGGGACGTCAGCTGGCACATCGGCAATGGTCGCGATCCCGGCCCGTTGGCCAATCCGGCGCACTACTTCATCGTGATCGGGCTGTTCGGGATTTTCCTGGCGGGCATGTTGGCGATCGTCGTGCCGTTCGAAAAGCCCGGCTCGGCCGCAGTGCGGATCACCCAGACCTGGTACGCGCCCGTCGGCGGACTGCTCGTCGCCGGCTGCGGGCTCTACGCGCTGAGCGGTTTCCCGCTCGACGACATCTGGCACCGCATCTTCGGCCAAGACGTGACCCTTTGGGGCCCAACGCATTTGATGATGATCGGCGGCGCCTGCTTTTCCCTCTTCGCGCTGATCATGCTCGAGTACGAGGCCCGACGGACCAAACCCGACGATGCGCCAGCCGACGGAAAAGCGATCAAGTTCTGGCGCTACATGTCCTTCGCCGGATTGCTGATCGGGTTGTCGGTCTATCAGATCGAATACGACTTCGGTGTCGAGCAGTTCCGGCTGGTGCTGCAGCCGATGATGATCGCCGGGGCGGCAGCGCTGGCGCTGGTGGCCGCCCGCATCACGATGGGCCGCGGCGCGGCCATCGCAGCGGCCCTGTTGGCGGCCGCATTGCGGGGCGCTGTCGCCTTGCTTGTCGGTCCGATCTTCGGATTGGTGGCGCCCAAATTTGGCGCACCCACCAGCTGGTTCGCGCTGTATCTGGGCCCGGCAGTGGTGGTCGAGTTGCTGGCCTTCACACCGCTGCTCCGGCGCCCGATCGTGTTCGGCGCGATCGCCGGTCTTGGGGTGGGCACCGCGGGGCTGTGGCTGGAGTCGCTGTGGATCACCGCGGTGTACCACTATCCGTGGCCGGTGACCATGTGGGGCGAAGCCCTGGCGATGGCGGTGCCGGTGGCGGTGTTGACGGGCGTGTGCGGGGCGCTGTTCGCGATGGTGCTCACCGGTCAGCGCCTGCCCGGCCGGGCGATCGGCGTTGGCATCGTCGCGGCCACTGTGCTGGTGATCGGCGTTAGCGTTGCCAACGGACTGCATATCCGGGTGCCGAGTCAGGACACCGCCACGATTAACCTGACCGACTTGCCGAGCCCGCCTGGGCAGCGGCTGGTGTCGGCCGACGTGCAGCTGAATCCGCCCAACATGGTGAGCAGCGATCCGGAATGGGTGTCGATCTTGTCCTGGCAGGGCCGGATGGAGCATCACCGCGGCCTGGTCATTGACCTGCTCAAGCGGGTCGGGCCCGGGCACTATGTGTCTACGCAACCGGTTCCGGTGTGGGGTTCGTGGAAAACCGTGCTGCGCCTCCAGGACGGCAGGACCATGACGGGAGTGCCGATCTGGGCGCCCGCCGACGACGCGATTCCCGCCCCCGAGATTCCCGCACAAGCGTCCAGCACCCGCCCGTTCGTGCTCGAGGTCAGCATCCTGCAACGCGAACGCGACCCCAACGTGCCCGCCTGGTTGTTCACCGCAGGCGGCGTCGTGGTGCTTGCCTTTACCCTGATCGTCGTCTGCGCACTGACCTGGGGCGCCGGCCGGATCAACGCCACCGAGAGCCCGCCGACGCAGCCCGAGCAGGTGCAGCGACCATCGCATCGACAAGCGGCTTAAGGACGACCAGGCCGATGTACTGTCGAACTGACAGCTAATTCTCATGAGATGTGGTTTTGGTGACCCGTAAGACGCTCGCTCAGCGGTTAGGCCGCGTGCTGGAGATTATCACCCGCCAAAGCGGCCACCTTTCCGAAAGACCTTATGGCTCATGGATTTTGGGTAGTCCGTCGGAGAGCCCACAACGCCGGCGGGTGCGCCTTCAAGTGCTGCTGACGGTATTTGTGGTGTGCGCGAACCTGATTGGGATCGGCGTTGTGCTGCTGCTGGTCACCGTGGCCATCCCGGAGCCGGACGTGTTTGCGGCTCCGGTGCGCTGGATTTCGCTCGGGATCGCGCCCGGCTATATCGCCGCAGCAATCGTGGTCGGCTGGGTTTGGGCCACTAGGCGCATCATCCGCGATCTGCGCTGGGCAATCGAGGACAAGCCTCCGACAACTGACGATCAGCGCAACACCTTCCTGGCGCCGTGGCGGCTGACCGTCATTCCCGTTGTGCTGTGGACGGTCGGCACCATCCTGTTTTCGACGCTGTACGGGCGGGTGAACACCGATTACATTCCGAAGTACCTCTTCGGCACCAGCTTCAGCGGCATCGTCGTGTCGGCGAGCTGTTATTTCGGCGCTGAATTTGCGTTGCGCCCGGTGGCCGCTCAAGCCCTGGAAGCCGGACGGCCACCACGACGGCTGGCCCCGGGTGTCATGGGCCGCACCGTGGCGTCGTGGCTGTTGGGATCCGGCGTGCCGGTCATCGGTATCGCTCTGGCCGCGGTGGTCACGCTGTCTATGCGCAACATGACGCTCGCCCAATTCGGCTTCGCAGTCTTGCTTTTGGCGATAGCGGCGTTCGTGTTCGGGTTCTTCTTGATACTGGTCGCCGCATGGCTGACGGCCACTGCGGTGCGGGTCGTGCGTGCAGCGTTAGAGCGCGTAGAGGCCGGTGACTTGGACTGCAAGTTGCAGGTGTTCGACGGCACAGAACTGGGCGAACTGCAGCGGGGCTTCAACGCCATGGTCCAGGGATTGCGCCAGCGTGAACGCATCCGCGACCTGTTCGGCCGCCATGTGGGACGGGAAGTCGCCGCTGCTGCCGAAGATCAGCAGATCGAGTTGGGCGGCGAAGAACGCCATGTCGCAGTCCTTTTCGTCGACATCATGGGGTCCACCGAACTCGTGTCGGACCGGCCTCCGGCCGAAGTGGTGGAGCTACTCAACCGGTTCTTCACGGTCATCGTCGATGAGGTCAACGCCCGCCGGGGACTGGTGAACAAGTTCGAGGGCGACGCGCTCCTGGCGATTTTCGGCGCCCCCGTGCGGGCTCGTTCCCCGGAGACCGATGCTCTCGGCGCCGCACGTGCGATCGCGCAGCGGCTGCACGAAGAGGTGCCGGAATGCCCGGCCGGCATCGGCGTGGCCGCAGGAACCGTGGTGGCCGGCAACGTCGGTGCTTACGAGCGGTTCGAATACACCGTCATCGGCGATCCGGTCAACGAAGCTGCCCGGCTGTGTGAGTTGGCCAAGTCGACCCCGCAGCGCGTGTTGGCTTCGGCGTCGACGGTGGAAGCCAGCGATCCGAGCGAACAGCGGTGCTGGGAGCTTGGTGAGGACACGGTGTTGCGCGGACGCAAAGAGCCGACGCGACTGGCTAATCCCAAGGAGCCGGCGGCGTCACGGCAGCGATTGCGCGAATCCGGCTGAGGAAACGGAGATCCCATGTCCGACAAGCTGACCCGACCAAACGGGACGACGTCCGCCGGCCGCCACGTCAATGTCGCCATCGTTGGAAGCGGTTTCTCAGGCCTGGGCGCGGCCATCCGGTTGGATCAGGCCGGTCACGATGATTTCTTGGTGTTCGAGCGGGGCAATGACGTCGGCGGCACTTGGCGTGACAACACCTATCCCGGCGCGGCATGCGACGTGCCATCGCACTTGTATTCGTATTCGTTTGCGCTGAACCCGGATTGGAGTCGATCGTTTTCCACCCAAGCCGAAATTCAGGACTACCTTCGGCGGGTTGCGCGCGACGCGAAGGTCCTCGACCGCCACCTGTTCGGCTGTGTAGTGACCAAGGCACGCTGGCAGCCCGACCACTCCCGCTGGGAGCTGTTGACCAGTCATGGCGCTTTCACCGCCGATGTGTTGATTGCTGCATTCGGCGCACTGGCCGAGCCGAAACTACCGCCCATCCCGGGCATCGACACTTTCGCCGGCGAGCTGTTCCACTCCGCGCAGTGGGATCATTACGCCGACCTATCCGGCAAGCGCGTCGCGGTGATCGGCACCGGCGCCTCCGGAATCCAGATCGTTCCCGCCATCGCTGACCAAGTCAGCCACATGGACGTCTACCAGCGGACAGCCCCGTGGCTGCTGCCGCGCCTTGATCGTCCATTCACGCCAGTCGAGCGGTGGCTGTTTCGACGGGTGCCGGTGGTGATGCGCGTGGCGCGTGCGGGGATTTATCTCGCACGTGAGACTCAAGTCGTCGGGCTGGCCAAAGCACCGAAGTTCATGAAGCCCTTCGAGTTGATCGGCCGAGCGAAGATCCGGTTCGAGATCACCGACCCCGCACTGCGCGAGAAGGTGACCCCGAACTTCCGCATCGGATGCAAGCGCATGCTGATCGCCAACGACTGGTACCCCACGCTCGACCGCGAGCATGTCGAGCTGATCACCGACGGCATCGCCGAAATACGCGAGAACGCAATCATCGCCGAAGACGGCACTTCCCGCGAGGTGGACGCCATCGTTGTTGCGACCGGATTCCATGTCACCGATTCGCCTATGTTCGACGTTGTTTGCGGCGCTGACGGACGAAGCCTCACAAAAACATTCGCGGACCAGGGAATGCGCGCCTACAAGGGCACCACCATGTCCAACTTTCCGAATATGTTTGTGCTAGTAGGCCCGAACACTGGCCTGGGCCACAACTCGATGGTGTACATGATCGAGTCCCAGCTCAATTACGTCGTCGACGCGCTTACGGTGATGAAAACTCGCGGGCTGCGCACGGTGGAAGTCAAAGGAGAAGCCCAAGACGCCTACCACGAGGAGCTGCAGCGAAAACTCGCCCGCTCAGTGTGGATGACCGGCGGCTGTGCCAGCTGGTACCTCGACGCCCACGGCAACAACACCACGCTGTGGCCCGATTTCACCTTCCGGTTTCGCCGGCAGACTAAACGCTTCGACGTCGACGCCTACACCGCGTGCCCTTAAGCGCTTGCCGCCGTCCGCCCAGTGCGGGCAAGATGCACACCTTCAGCCAGCCGCGCGAGTGCGACGGCCGAGACCAGCAGACCGAAGTCACGCAGCGCGATGTCGTAGTAGCCGGACAGGGTGAGCAGGTTGATGATGATGCCCGCAAGCCACGCCGCCACCACCCAAGCGCCGATGCGCGGAGCGATTGCGACGAGAACACCGGCGGCGATTTCGATGACACCGACGACATACATGCACTGGTCGGCGTTGCCCGGGACGATGCCGTCGATCCAGCCGGCCAGGTACTTGCTCCAGTGATCCGGGTGGGTCAGCAGGTTGAAGAACTTGTCCAGCCCGAACAGGATTGGCGCGACCGTGAACAGCGTGCGCAGCAGGGCGTACGCCTGGAACGACGGGTCCGTCAACGGACCGGCAGCAACGGGCCGCGGGGAAGTGGCGTGGTCGGTGCTCATGGTGGCTCCTTCTAAGAGATCGTAAATCGAACGTTAGAGCTCGGCGAATGTAGCGTCAAGGCTTTTATCTGTTAGAAATGGATGGTGATGGGTTCTCCGCGGGACTCCTTGCAGCGTGATGCCGCCGGAATCGGCGCGCTCGCCGATCCGGTGCGCCACCAGCTGTACCGATTCGTCTGTTCGCAAGCGGAACCGGTGAGCCGTGATCAGGCGGCCGACGCGGTGGGCGTCGCACGTCACCAGGCGAAGTTCCACCTCGACCGGCTCCAGGCCGAGGGGCTGCTGGAATGCGACTATGCGCGGCTGACGGGCCGATCCGGGCCCGGTGCGGGGCGCCCGTCGAAGCTGTATCGGCGAGCTGACCGCGATATCGCGGTCAGCCTGCCTCCCCGCGACTACGAGCTGGCCGGCCGCCTGATGGCCAAGGCCATCGCGCAATCGGCTGCCAGCGGCGCGCCCGTCGTGGATGTGCTCAACCAGGTTGCCCGCGACTACGGCCGCGGCATCGGCAGGTCCGCAGTCACCGCCAGCCGGCGAGCACCCACCGACGCAAAGTCAGCACTCGAGTTGGCCGTCGCGGTGCTCAACGAACACGGCTACGAGCCCCGGTCCACCGCCGACGAGGTGTATCTGGCGAACTGCCCGTTTCACGCACTCGCCGAGGAGCAGCGCGAGCTTGCCTGCACGATGAACCAGGCGTTGATCAGCGGTGTCGCCGATGCGCTGCGGCCGCATCGCCCGCACGCGCGGCTGGACCCGCGACCTCCGGGCTGTTGTGTGGTGCTCACGGCCGGCCGCAGATCGTCGAAGTGATCGTCTACCACTGCGCCAGCAGGCGTTCCGCGCCGGCGCACAGCCGCTCGATGACAGCGCCCGCCGGTTCCACCGACGTGACCATCGCGACGCCCTGACCGGCGTCGACCGGAGCGATACGGGTGTCGTCGGCCGCGGTGGCGGCAGCCAGCTCTGCGCGCGCGTCGGGATCGGCGGCCAGCTCATCCTCACGGCCTGCCCACCGGGCAACGAAGTCGTTGGCCAGTACGCGCGACGGAAATCGCTCCGGCCAGGGCAGTCCGCGGCCCACATCGAAGACCCGGGTGGTCGTGGTGTCGGTCTCGCACGCCGCGATGAGGGCCTTGCGGACGCCGTCGGTGGACAGCGCCTCCGAACAGGCCGTCAGGCAGGTTCCCAACCACGCACCGCTGGCACCGGCGGCCAGCACGGCGGCAAGGCTTCGCCCCGACGCAATGCCACCGGCCGCCAGCACCGGCACCGAGACGACGTTTAAGACGGCGTCGAGC
This sequence comes from Mycobacterium sp., assembly GCF_035653355.1. Lineage (GTDB taxonomy): Bacteria > Actinomycetota > Actinomycetes > Mycobacteriales > Mycobacteriaceae > Mycobacterium. The sequence continues at coordinate 10,013 of NZ_DASRBZ010000181.1, forward strand.
AGCGGCAGCGTTGCCAGCTTCGCCTCTCCGTGGCCGCCGCCTTCTGCTCCGCGCGCCACCAGCACATCGACACCGGCTTCCTGTGCCCGGACAGCGCCCCGGCTGTCGTATACCTGTGTGGCAGTTGCGATTCCAGCGTCATGCGCGCGCTCAACCCACGACCATTCGTCGGTGAAGCTCACCGACAGCAGCGCCGGCCGAGCAGCAAGCGCAGCGTCCAGCAGCCCGGGTTCTTCGCGAGTCACCCAGTGCACCAAACCAATTCCGAACGTCCCGCGCACGTGCCGCAACTCGGCTTGCAGCGACGTCGTCGACCCGGTACTGCCCATGCCGACCATGCCCAGGCCGCCGGCCGCGGTGACGGCTGCGGCGAGCCGGCCACCGGCCGCCCCGCCCATCGGCGCATTGATGATTGGTACCCGCAGGCCGAACTCGCGCGACCAAGGTGTCGATAGCACCCGCTACGTCGCGGAGGACAGGCTCTTGAAGACGGTCAGCATGATCACCGAGTCCTCAACGGCCTGCAGGGAATGCCGCTGCGGCGGGATCACGACGTAGTCGCCGGCCTTGCCGTCCCACGAGTCGTCGCCGGCGGTTAGGTGCACATGGCCCTGCAGCACCTGCAGCGATGCCTGGCCGGGGCTGTCGTGCTCGCCCAGCTCACGTCCGGCCAGCAACGCCATCACGGTCTGCCGCAGTTCATGGGTGTGCCCGCCGTGAAGGGTATGGGCGGCTCGCCCGCTTTTGGTCTCGCGTGCCTCGGCCAGCTTTTCGGCGGCGAGGTCGGTCAGCGAAATGGTCTCCATGATGTCCTTCGGTCGAGGGGTCGGTGATCTGGGCTTCAGCTGGATAGTAGAAGACTGCCCGCCGTCACCAATGCGATCACCTTGACCACCTCCAGACCGACATAGGCGTAATGACCGCGAGACCGGGGTGCGTCGAGGCCGGCCAGCACCTTGTCCGACCGCCGGTTCAGGAAGGGCCGCACCGCGGCCAGTTGCGCGACCAGCGTCGCCCACGCGACCACGAACGCCACGACCACCCCGAGCGGTGGCCGGCTCACGACGGCCAGGGCCAGTGTGACGATCGCGAAAACCACCTCGACGGCGTTGAGGGCCCGGAAGACCAGTCGGCCGATGCCAAGCCCGATCTGGGTCGTCACGTTGGGCGCGCGGAATTTCAGCGGTGCTTCCAGAAATGAAATGGCCAGCACCATGCCGAGCCACACATAGGTGACGGCCACCGCGATCGCCGGCCCGGCGCTCACTTGGCCGCCCCTTGCGGGCTCAGGTGGGCCACACACAGGTCGGGTTCGACGAAGGCGTCCAGGCGGTCGACGGTGACCGGCGCATCCACGGTTTCCATCGCTCCTTGCATGATTCCAAGGTGTATCGGGCAGACCACGCTGCGTCGCGTTTCGGCCAGCTCGAGAAACGGGCAGTGCCGTAGGCCGATCTGGTATTCACCGTCGGAGCGGCGCTGCTCCGGCGCGAAGCCGAGGTCATCGAGCAGGCCGACCAGGTGGTCGATCGCTATCTGTGTCCCGGCCCTGCCGGTAACGGCTTTCGACTCCAGCCGCTGCCCCCACGCCCGACCAGCTGCCAGCGCCTTGGCGCTGGCATCGCGCTCGTCGTCGCCAAACCCCAGGGTGAGGATTTCGGCCAGCAGCTCATAGCGGCGTTCGCCGCCGCGATCCATCTGCCGGATGGCCCGGAACATCAGCGGCGGCCGCCCCGGCCGTCGGCGGTCTGGTGCGACGCGTTCGACTCGGCCGTCACGGACCAGGCCATCGAGATGAAAGCGGACCGTGTTGGGGTGCACCTCGAGGTGCTCGGCGATCGCGACGATGCTCATCGGAGCTTTCGCCGCCTTCAGCACCTGCAGCACGGCGCGACGCCGATCGGCGGCTTCCGCGGCTGGGCCTGCGATGCTCACTTCCCTTCGGATTCTTCTGCTTTGGGCAGGCTAGCCACCAGAGGCGTGTCGATGCCGAGTGGGCCTACCTTGGCGGCTCCGCCGGGTGAGCCGAGCGGCTGGTCGCGGCCGGGCAGGGCTTCGGTGAAGAACGCCGCGTTGTCGGCAAGATAGGGCTGCAGTTCCTCAGGAAGGTCGTCCTCGTAGTAGATCGCCTCGACCGGGCAGACGGGTTCGCAGGCTCCGCAGTCCACGCATTCGTCGGGATGGATGTACAGCGCCCGCCCGCCTTCGTAGATGCAGTCGACTGGGCACTCGTCCACGCAGGAGCGGTCCATCACATCGACACACGGTTTCCCGATCACGTAAGTCATGCGCTAGAGTTTACACAAGATAGTTTGTAAAAACTAGGGCAAGGTATGCAAACTCCATGGCTGACAACGAACTTGACGTCCGGCAGCTGCGCAAGCCAGACAAGCACCCAACGATTTTTGCCACCTACGCCGAGCTGGCCGTCGGCGAGTCGTTCGTCCTGGTCAACAACCACGATCCCAAGCATCTGCGCCAAGAGTTCGAGGCCGACCACGCAGGTAGCTACGGCTGGGAGTACCTCGAAAAGGGCCCAGCGGTCTGGCGTATCCGGATCACCAAGCTCGCCACTACCCCGCTGCCCCGGGTGCTGGCGAACACGGCAGAACTCGCCGCCGAACCCAACCACACTGGAGCAGTGTGGAAACTGGAAGTCGGCGAGCGCGACCTGGACTCGAATGTCATCGCGCTGGCGCCCAACGGCGGGATCGACGCGCACGCCGGAGCCGACGTCGACGTCCTGATCCACGTGGTGGCCGGCAGCGGACGCCTCACCACCGAGCGGGGCGAGATCGAGCTGGTCCCGGGCGTGCTGCTGTGGTTGCCGAAGCGTTCGGGACGGCAGTTCAGCGCCGGCCCGGATGGGTTGCACTATCTGACCGTGCACAAGAAGCGGGAGATCCTCCCGCTGACACCCAGTGTGCGGCAGGCAGTTTGACCGCCGTTGCGATCGCCGCGCGCAAATCCAACGGCTAACCCCATTCCGGCGCAGCACTATTCAGTTGTCTAAGCAGATCCGCGACGCAGATGCCGAAGGTCTCGCGCACGGTGGGGCCCGTCTCTGAGTCGAAGTCGAAGGCAGCGAAGTCGGTGTAAAGCCGACTCACACAGCGCACCCCGGTCAGCGGATAGCTGCATTCCGGGACCAGCTTGGCGGCGCCGTCTTTCCCGAACAGCGACATCATGACGAACACCGTTTTCGCACCGATCGCGAGGTCCATCGCACCGCCGACCGCCGGAATGTCCTCCGGGCCTCCGGTGCTCCAATTGGCGAGGTCGCCACGATAGGACACCTGAAAGGCGCCCATCACAGCAACGTCGAGGTGCCCACCGCGCATCATTGCGAACGAGTCGGCGTGATGAAAATATGCGGCACCGGGCAATTCCGTGACCGGAACCTTCCCGGCATTGATCAAGTCCGGATCGATCTCGTCGCCGTAAGCCTGCGGCCCCATGCCCAGCATCCCGTTCTCGGTGTGCAACAGGATCCCCGCATCCGGCGCCAGATAGTCGGCCACTTTGGTGGGCAGGCCGATGCCGAGGTTCACCACCGACCCGACCGGGATATCACCCGCCACCGTTGCGGCCAGCTCGTCGCGACTGAGCGGACCGCGGTCGAGATGCTCGACAGCGTGCCGGGAAGAAACCGTCATGCCGCTGCTCCTGCCCGACGGCGAAAGACGCGGTCGACGTAAATGCTTGGCGTCACCACGTTTTCGGGATCAATCATGCCGGTGTCAACGACGTCGGCGACCTCAGCGATGGTGGTAGTGGCCGCTGTGGCCATGACCGGGCCGAAATTACGGGCGGTCTTCCGGTAGACCAGGTTTCCAAGTCTGTCGGCGCGGTGCGCGCCGATCAGCGCGTAGTCGCCATGGATCGGGTACTCCAGCACGTAGTCCCGGCCGTCGATCGTGCGGGTTTCCTTGCCCTCGGCCAGCGGCGTGCCGACGCCGGTTGGACAGAAGAATGCGCCGATACCCGCACCGGCTGCGCGCAGCCGCTCAGCAAGATTGCCTTGAGGAACCAGCTCAAATTCAATGCGCCCACTGCGGTACAGCCGGTCGAACACCCACGAATCACGCTGTCGCGGAAACGAACACATGATCTTGCGAATGCGTCCAGCGGCCAGCAGCGCAGCCAGCCCTGAGTCACCATTGCCGGCGTTGTTGCTCACCACGGTCAAATCGGTTGCGCCCTGCTGGATCAACGCGTCGATCAGTGTTGCGGGCATGCCGGCCATGCCGAAGCCGCCGACCAGAATGGTGGAGCCGTCTTCGATACCGCCGACGGCGGCTGCGGCTGAGTTGGTGATGACAACGGTCATGTTCTCCGCTTCCCCAGCTTCACCAACACATCGGCGATTCGGCCGGGTTGCTCGGCGGGCACCAGGTGAGCGGCGTTGGCCACTTCGACGAATCGGCCCCGCGCGACCTTGGTGGCGATGAAGCGCACCGAATCGGGTGGCGTCGCGATGTCGTTGGCACCAGCTACCGCGACGACCGGCGTATCGATTTCAGCGAGGCGGTTGCGGGCGTCGAATGCGGCGAGCGCCTCACAGGTATGGGCATAGCCGTCGTCGTCGACCTGCCGCAACGTCTCCAGCAGCGCCCGCGCCGACGCGGGATCTCGCTCGAAAAACCCTGGGGCAAACCACCGCCGCACCGATGATGCGACGACCTCACCGGTGCCGGCCGACCGCACCACCTGTGCTCGGCTTTTCCAATCGTCGGGATCGCCGATTTGTGCTGCGGTGCAGATCAGCGCGGCGGCAAGGACACGTTCACGATGTCCGAGCAATAGCTGCAGCCCGACCGCACCGGCGACCGAGACGCCCGCATAGATGAATCGGCGTGTGCCGATCGTGTGATCCACGAACTTGATGACGCCCGTGGCCAGCTCGTCGATGGTGAAGGCGCCGTGCGGCGGTGGGCTG
>NZ_DASRBZ010000182.1:0-5311 GCF_035653355.1 Mycobacterium sp.
CCTCTTGCATCATTTCCGGGACTTTGGCGATCGCCGTTAGGTACTCCGGGCTGTCTTGGGGGACGGCCATGACGGAGTGGAAGAGGTTGGCGTAGAGGTGCCAGTTGTCGTAGGGCAGGCCCATCAGCTTCATGGTCAGGATGGCCGGAACCGGGCTGGCGTAGTCGAGCACGAGATCCATCTGCCCGTCGCCGATCCGTCGATCGAGGAACCCGTGTGCCGATTGCTCCATGAACGGCCGCATCTTGTCGACGGCTCCCGGGGAGAAGAACGGGGCAAGTGCTCGCCGTAACGCCTGGTGGTAGGGGCCGTCGACTTCGCCGATGCCCAGGGCCGGCTGGCCTTCCGGACGTGGCACGCCCATTTCGCCCTGGTAGTCGATACCGTCGGCGGCGTTCGGCTCGTATTTGTGGGCGAATGTGTCGCCGTCTCGGGCGATTCGCGCCACCGCGTCATAGCCGGTGACGAACCAGAATCCGCCGTAGTTCTCATTCCACGCCACCGGGCAGCGCCGGCGAAGCTCGGCAGTGATCGTCAGCTCGTTGAGGTTGAACTCGTCTGAGTGATGATCGAAATCGACAACCACGTCGGGGTCGACGTCGGTTCGCCCGGAACCATTGGTCATCGAAAATGCCTCCAGCGCAAGCAAACTGACAAAATTCAGCCTCGGGGGCTGCTTCATCGTTAGCCTCGAAGTCTATTACGCTATCTTTGCGATTTAGGCGTTTCGACGCAGCCAACCGGGGCAAAGCAGCGCCGTCAGCATCCGGTCAGCAACAGAAGGTGAAATGACCAGTCATCAAACGGTTTTCAACCATGTCGGATTATGCGTTGCGGATCGCGAGCGGTCCCGCCGCTTCTACGAGGGCCTGCTTGGCTTCGCATTCTGGTGGGAAGTCGAACCGCCCGACGACGGCACCGACCGGCTCCTGCAGTTGGACAAGCCGCTTGGCCTGCATGCGACCTACCTGGTCCGCGACGGCTTTGTGCTCGAACTCCTCGACTATTCGCATCGCGACGTGCACGCGGGGCCGCGGCGCGCCATGGACCATGTGGGCCTGACGCATCTGTCGCTGTCGGTGTCCGATCTCGACGCCGTTCTGCCGCTGGTCGACGGCTTCGGGGGATCGGTGATCGACGAGACGGTGTCGCAGCAATCGGCGATGATCCGCGACCCGGATGGGCAACTGATCGAGCTGCTTTCAGACTCGTGGCTGGCGGTGCTGCCGCCGCGTCCTTAGCGCTGCTGTTGCCGCAACGCCACCACCTTGTTGTTGTGGCCTGCGACGTAGACGGTGCCGATGTTGTCGACCGCCAAACCCCACGGATAGTCCAGGCCGACGAAGGGAAGTTCGACTTGCGCGGTCGAACCGACCGGTAGCTTGAGCGCACGGTTGTTGGCGCTGTCGGTGACGTAGACGGCGCCCTGGCCGTCGACCGTCACACCACCGGGTTCGCTAAGGCCGTCGAACGGCACCACCGATTGCACGCTCGAGCCTCGAGGCAACGCCAGCACGCGGTCGTTGCCACCGTCGGCGACGTAGATGGTCCCGCTGCTGTTCACCACCACACCGGTTGGATTGCTCAGGCCAGCGAATGGCAGCTCACTTTGCCTGTCGGAGCCGGACGGAAGCGCTACGACCCGATTCTTGGCGGTGTCGGTGACGTAGACGGTGCGGCTGCTGTCCACCGTTACACCGGTCGGGTTAGCGAGGTCGCTGAAAGGCAATTCGATCTGCTTAGTGGTTCCGGCCGGAAGTACCACCACCCGCTTGTTGCCGGCATCGCTGACGTAGACGGTGCCGCTGTTGTCGGCGGTCACCCCGGTCGGATTTTTGAGGCCGTCGAAAGGCAGCACCGCGGGACTGGTCGAACCGGCAGTCAACGACAGGATCCGGTTGTTCAAGGTGTCGGCGACATAAATCGTGCCGCCGTTATCCACCGTCACACCGTCAGGGTTGCTGAGACCGGTGAAAGGAAGTGTGGTCTGGTCTGACTGGCCGTCTCCTTGATGTGCGTGGCGCATCGTGGCGACGCCGACGCCGACGGTGAGAACGACGGCGAGCAGGGCGGCGGCCGAGATGGCGACGGTCTTGCGGCGCCACCACGGCCGTGACGGCGACTTGCCGGGCGTGCGTCCAGCCGCGGATTTCCGGGACGGGACCGGGATCGGTTTCGGCCGCTGCTGTGGTGGCGTTTGGGCGGGTCGCGGCAGTTGCGTGCGAAGAGGCCCGTGGTGGTAGGTGCTCGGCGCGGAGAGCGCGTCGCGCGCGGCGCGCGCCAACTCCACCGCGGTCGCATAGCGCTCGGCAGGGTTTTTGGCCATGCCCTTGGCGATGACCATGTCGAAGCCCGCGGGAAGCGCCGAGTTGGTGATCGACGGCCGCGGCGGAGGGTTCATCAGATGGCTGGTGAGCTGTTGCTCCATGCTGTCCCCGGGGAACGGATGCTGGCCGGTCAAGCACTCGTAGAGCACACAAGCCAGCGCATAGATGTCCGAGCGGGCGTCGACCTGCCCAGTGGTGAACCTTTCCGGGGCCATGTAGTGGAAGGTGCCGATCACACCGCCAGCCGTTGTCAACGCCATTTCGCCGGTGGCGCGCGCGATCCCGAAATCGATCAGATACGCGAAGTCGTCTTCGTCGAGCAAAACGTTGGAAGGCTTGACATCCCGGTGTACCAGCCCCACCCGGTGCGCGGCATGCAACGCCTTGGCCACCTGCTCGATGATGTGCACCGCCTGCGCCGGCTGCAGCGGCCCGGCCTCCAGCACACTCTGCAAGTCGCGACCCTCGATCAGCCGCATGTCGACGAACAAGTGCCCTTGTATTTCACCGTGAGTGTGGATCGGGATGACGTGCGGGCTGCTGAGTCGCGTGGCCGCGTGGGCTTCGCGGCGGAACCGCTGCTGGAAAACCTCGTCTTGCGAGATCTCGGGAGGCAGGATCTTGATCGCGACCACCCGGTCGATCACAGTGTCGTAAGCACGCCACACTTCGCCCATCCCGCCACGACCGAGCAACTCGATCAGCCGGTACTTTCCGAACGAAGTTCCCTGCAACGACCCTCCCACAGCGACCTGCCAGCAACTTGGCAGCACCCTAACCCGCGACGTTTCACCGTCGCAGGCGTTTGGATGCCCAACGGCATCAGCGACGCGCCGACGCCCCAGCTGCCGACCGTCGGCGACCGGCAGCAGACAGCTCACAGTGCTGTCGGCCGCCTGTGGGAGCTGACGATTCGCGGGCTGGACCGGTTGGCGCCCGGTCAGGCCGCAGGCGGCTGGTCGCCGTCGGCGGGCGGCGGCGGTGCGGGAGCCGGCTCAGCCGGCGGTGGCGTACCGAACGACTGTGGCGGTGCGCTGTTGGCTGCACCCGCGCCCAGGTGACTGGCGGCAAAAGCAGCGCCCTTGTCCACCACGCTGGCATCGTCGGCATAGGTGTCGTGGGCGGCGAAGTTCAGCCCGTCGGAGCAGACCGGGTCCTCGGGAGCGCACACCTTGATGGTCTTGGCCTGGTACGCGGGGCCGATCACGACTGGTGGCTGCCCGAGGAAGTTCATGGCGCGGACATTGGGCATTCCGAAGAGCACGACGGCGGCGACATGGTTAGCAATGTCTGGCGACAGTGGTTTGGGTACGGTCGCCGGATCGACCCCGTCGGGCACCGCAGGCGAGGTGACGAAGCCCATCACCGCCGCGCCTTGGGAATAACCACCGAGCACCATCTTGGTCTGGGGGCAGCTGCCCGCGGTGGAAACCACGTGAGCGCCGGCGTCGCGGATACCGTCGAGTCCGGACGTGGCCCAGTCCTCGCTGGCGGGGTAGTTGACCGGGTACACATCCACAGACCTTCCGCCGACGCGGGAGCGCAGGGAGTCGACGAACGCCTGTCCTGTTGGGCCGACACCGGGAGGCTCACCGGTGCCGCGGGCGAACACTACTTGGACGTCGGGGCAGGATGCCGCGGACGCGGACGGAACCAAAGTGCCCGGCATTGTCCAAATCGGTAGCAAGACAACAGCAAGCAATCTGGCGGCGAGACGTGGGTTCACGGTCTCAATGCTGACATATCCGGCGCCAACTGGGGAGTCGCCTTCGCCACATGTCGCCCGATTGGCGCCAGGTTTCGGCGTAATCTGTTCCACCCCCCGCCGCGCCGGCGTTTGCTCGTTGCGGCGCCCGCAAATACGACAGACACTGGCGATGATTCCGCACCCCATCCGTCCGAAACTGCGCTGGCGGCATTGAGTTCGTGCATTTCGGTTGGCCTGCTGCCCACGCAACTCATCGGGGCGCTGGTCGTAGCCTTGCCGTTGAACACGGAGGGCGACACGGTCGACGACCAGTTCGACCTGTTGACGCTCGGAAGTACCGCCTCGGCCCCGCCCGGAAGCACGCGCAGCAAGGCCAATTCAGCTCGGCGGTGTCCAGGCGACCGGCAGCGTCTTGATGCCGTGAATGAACGGCGAGAGCAGACGGGCCGGTTCCTCGGTCGCGAAGATGTCGGGGATCTCGCGGTGCAGCTCGTCGAACATGACGCTGATCTCCCGGCGAGCCAGGTTGGCCCCCAAGCAGAAATGTGCACCGCCGCCTCCGAAGCCGACGTGCGGGTTCGGGTCGCGCGCCACATCGAACGTCCACGGGTCGGCGAACTTCGACTCGTCGCGGTTGGCCGAGCAGTACCACAGTGTGACCTTGTCGCCGGCCGCCATCGGTACACCGCGCAACTCGACGTCGTGAGTCAGCGTGCGCCGCATGTAGATCACCGGTGAGGCCCACCGCACGATCTCTTCGACCGCCGAATGCGTCAAACCGTCGAAGTCGGCCCACCACTTCACCTTTTGCTCGGGATAGCGGGTCAACGCCAGCACACCGTGGCTGATCGCGTTGCGGGTCGTCTCGTTGCCGGCCACCGTTAGCAGGATGAAGAACGACGCAATCTCTGCCGACGCCAACCGCTCCCCGTCGACCTCGGCCTGCACCAGGCTGGTCGTGAGGTCTTCGCGAGGGTGGATCCGGCGGTCTTCGGCCAGCGCGGTGGCGTAGGCGCCGATCTCCAACGACACCGTGGTGAACTCTTCGAAATCGGTTGCCAAATCTGGGTCACCGAAACCAAGAATTACGTTGGTCCAGTGGAAGATTCGCTGATGGTCCTCCTCGGGAATACCCATCATGTCGCAGATGACTTGCAGTGGCAGCGGCCCGGCCAGCTCGCCGACCGCCTCACCTTTGCCGTCGGGGTGGTTGGCAATCATCGACTGAACAAGCCGATGAGCCCGCTCGCGCACCGATGCTTCGGTGCGCGCCACC
>NZ_DASRBZ010000183.1:0-9900 GCF_035653355.1 Mycobacterium sp.
CGAGCCGTCGCTGCCGAAGATCCACGGCATCATCGCCTACCCGGTGACCCCGTTCGTCGCCGATTCGGCCGGCACCCTCGACACCGCGGCGCTGAGCGCGCTGGTCAATCGGCTGGTGGGCGCCGGAGTCCACGCGATCGCCCCGCTCGGAAGCACCGGCGAACTGGCCTACCTCGACGAGGACGAGTTCGACACCGTCGTAGACATCACGATCTCCGCCGTCGACGGCCGCGTCCCCGTCATTGTCGGCGTGTCAGATCTGACCACTGCCAAGACAATTCGGCGTGCCCAGTATGCGGAGAAGGCGGGGGCCGACGCGGTGATGGTGCTGCCGGTGTCCTACTGGAAGCTCACCGAGCGCGAAATCGTCGAGCACTACCGCAGTATCGGCGCGGCGATCGGTATCCCGGTCATGGCGTACAACAATCCGGCCACCGCCGGGATCGACATGAGCCCCGAGTTGCTGGTGACGATGTTCGAGACCATCGACAACCTCACCATGGTCAAGGAGTCCACCGGTGACCTATCGCGGATGCAGCGCATCGCCGAGCTGAGCGGCGGCCAGTTGCCGTTCTACAACGGCAGCAACCCGTTGGTGCTCGAGGCGTTAAAGGCCGGCGCTTCGGGATGGTGCACCGCTGCGCCGTGTTTGCGTCCGCAGCCGTGCATCGAGCTGTACGAGGCCGTGCGCGCCGGCGAGGTGGACAAGGCGCAGAAGATCTACGACGAACTCAAACCGCTGCTGGAGTTCATCGTCGCGGGCGGGCTGGCCACCACGGTCAAGGCAGGGCTCGATCTGCTGGGCGTCGGCGTGGGCGACCCGCGCCGGCCGTTGCTGCCACTGGACGACGCCGGCCGGGCCAGGCTGCGTGAATTGCTGACGTGACGCCGGCTTGACTTTGTCTCGAACAAGAGTTCGAATAAGGTATGCGTTGGGAGCAGCAGAGCGTCGCGGTTGACGACGGCGCCCTGCCGGGCTTGGAGCGCATCGGCTTCGTCCGCAGTGTGCGCACACCGCAATTCGACGGCATCACGTTTCACGAAGTGCTGTGCAAATCCGCACTGAACAAGGTTCCCAACGCCTCGATGCTGCCGTTTCGCTACACCGTCAACGGGTACCGCGGGTGCTCGCATGCGTGCCGCTACTGTTTCGCGCGCCCCACCCACGAATACCTCGATCTTGACTGCGGCACCGACTTCGACACCCAGATCGTCGTCAAGACCAACGTCGTCGACGTGCTGCGCCGCGAGCTGCACCGCAAGTCTTGGCGCCGCGAGAAGGTGGCGCTGGGAACCAACACCGATCCCTATCAACGGGCCGAGGGCCGCTACTCGTTGATGCCGGGCATCATCAGTGCGCTCGCGGACTCCGGCACGCCGCTGTCGATCTTGACCAAAGGCACGCTGCTGCGCCGCGACCTCCCGCTGATCGCCGAGGCCGCCGCCCAGGTGCCGGTCAGCGTCGCGGTGTCACTGGCGGTCGCAGATCCGGTGCTGCACAAGGAGGTCGAACCGGGGACACCGAGCCCGCAGGCCCGGCTCGGACTGATCAGCGCGATCCGGCAGGCCGGATTGGACTGTCACGTCATGGTCGCGCCGGTGCTGCCGTATCTCACCGACTCCGTCGAGCATCTCGATGCTTTGTTGGGCGAGATCGCCGCAGCCGGCGCCACCGGTGTGACGGTGTTGGGCCTACACCTGCGCGGCTCGACTCGCGGCTGGTTCATGTCGTGGCTGGCGCGGTCACATCCCGAGCTGCTCCAGCGGTATCAGGAGCTATACCGGCGCGGCGCGTACCTGCCGGAGGACTACCGAAACAGATTGCGGCAGCGGGTGGAACCGCTGATCGCACGCTACGGTCTGGCCGGGCAGCGGCGAACGGCCACAGAGACCAACGCCGGCCCTGCCGCGGCATTGCAGCCCACGCTGTTCTAGCCGAGATCGGCGGCGTGGAAGGTGTTGCACTTGTTCGGGTCACCGGTCTGATAGCCGACGGTGAACCAGTGCTGGCGCTGCTCGGACGAGCCGTGCGTCCACGATTCCGGGTTGGTGCGCCCAGTGGCCTGCTTCTGGATCCGATCATCGCCTACCGACGCCGCGGCCGACAGCGCGTCGGCGATGTCCTTGTCGGTCAACGGCTCCAGGAACGGCGCCCCGGTGCTCTCTTGCCTGACGGTTGAGGCGTAGTGCGCCCACACGCCGGCGTAGCAGTCCGCTTGCAGTTCGGTGCATACGCCGTTGCCGCCTGCGCCCTGCGCGCCCTGCTGGGCGCGGCCCAGCACGCCTTCGAGGTTCTGTACGTGGTGGCCGAACTCGTGAGCCACCACGTACTCCTGCGCCAACGGCCCACCGCTGGAACCGAATTGGTCTTTGAGCACCTGGAAGAAGTCGGTGTCGAAGTAGGCAGTCTGGTCCATCGGGCAGTAGAAGGGGCCCACTTCGCTGGTGGCCGGGCCGCAGCGGGTGTCCACTGCGCCGCTGAAGAGCCGCACATGCGGGCGCGTGTAGCCGGGCATCAGCTGTTTCCAGACCGCATCGACCGAGTTGCCGGTGGCGACCACCCGGCACTGCACGTATTTGTTGGCGTCGGCGCCCGTCCGGCACCTGTCCAGATCGAAACCGGGTGCGGTGTTTTCGCCGACGTTCACCGGCTGCTGGCTGAGCACGTTGCCAGGGTCCACACCGAGGAGCATCGCGACGACCGCGAACACCAGCCCGCCGAGGCCGCCGCCGATCGCGATCATCCGGCCCCCTCCGCCACCGGATGTCGACGTGGTGCTGGTGTCGATCTGCATACCTTCGTTGAAGGTCATCGCGCTCTCCGTTACATCTGGTCGTCGGCTGGCTACTGTCGCGCGGCGGCGAACCGGCTGTCGGTGTAGGCCCGTAGGTTGGACAGGAATCGGCGCAGCATCACGTTCAGCAGCGGGTGCACGATGAGCATCGCGATCCGGGCGGGACCGGCCGGTTTCTGCGCCATGGTCCAGGTCAGCCGGCAGCCGCCAGGGGTGGTCTCGACGCGGTAATCCTCGGCGAAGGCGGCCACGGCGCGGGTCGAGCATTCGTTGAACCGAAATGCCATGCGGCGAAACGGTTCCCAGGCCAGGAACTCCTCGTCGCCGACGATGCCGCCGCGCATGTGGACGGTTCGGGTGGCGCCGACGCCGCGCGGCTCCGGGCTGGTCCATGTCACTTTGGTGATCACCGTCGCCCACTGGGGCCACGACTGGGGGTCGGAGAGAACCTCGAAAAGCTGCTCTGGGGTGATGGCCAGTTCGACGCTGTTGCGAAACCGGTACGGCGCCCGCTCGATGAAGTCGAGGTGGACACGCTCGCAAGGGACCATGGCGTTAGACATTAGCCCGGACCGTCGCTCGCCGCCGCGAGAAGGGGCACCACCACGTCGCTGATTGGCGTGGGTAGACCGTGCGCCCGGGCCCTGCGGATGATCACACCATTGCGGATGTCCCATTCGAGCGTCCGCCGGGCTTCCCGGTCCAGCAGCATCGAGGTGGCCATGTCGACTGGAGCGGCACGGAACATGTCGACCAGTTCGTCGACGACGCCGTCATCCAGGCGGGCGCCTTCGGCGCGGGCGACGGTCAGGCACTCGGCGAGGTAGCGACGCGACAGCGCGGCGACGTCGTCACGGCGAAACATTCCCGATCGCCGCCCGCTCAGCACCATCAGGCCGCCCACCGCGTTGGCCAGCAGTTTGCGCCAGGCCGCGGTGATGAAGTCCGGGTCGCAGTCGACCGGGCAGCCGGCGTCGCGCAGCAGCTCGGCGACCGTCTCCGCGGCCGGTCCAGACGGCAGCACCAGCCGGGGCTCGGTGCGCAACCACACCCAGCCGTCGGGCTGGGTTTCGGCGCTGAACCAGACGATGCCGGGCACGACGGGCGACGACGGGCAGTGCGGCTGCACCTGCTCGACCTGCTCGATACCGTTTTGCAGCACCGCGACGATGGTGTGTTCGTCGCACAGCCGGGCGAGCCAGCGACCGGCGACGTCGTTCTGCGTGGCTTTGACCGCGAGCACGACGACGTCGACCGGACCGCTGATCTCCTGCGGATCGGTGTGCACCGGCCCGGGCACGATGATGGGATCCGCGCCGTCGGGGCGGACTTCGATGTGTTCACGCGCGGTACGGCCGCACAGCAGCACCCGGTGACCGGCGGCGTGCAGGTACGCCGCGACCGTCGCACCGATGGCGCCCGGGCCGACAACCGCAATCTGTGTAGCGATGTCACCCAAGTTAGCGGGTGCGCCGTCCCTCTAGACTGGTCGGTGCTTGTCGCGTGGCGACCCGCTGCGCCCGGCGTCGCCGCGCTTGCGATCGCCACGGCATCCGACGTTAGGGAGTGTTTGTGCTGCGCAGTCACGCCGCCGGTGCATTGCGCGCCGGCGACGCCGGGCAGAAGGTCACGCTGGCCGGCTGGGTGGCGCGGCGCCGCGACCACGGCGGGGTGATCTTCATCGATCTGCGCGACGCTTCGGGGGTGTCGCAGGTGGTGTTCCGCGCCCCGGACGTCCTCGAGCAGGCCCACCGGCTGCGCGCGGAGTTCTGCGTAGCCGTCGACGGTGTGGTCGAAATCCGCCCGGAGGGAAACGAAAACCCCGAGTTGGCCACCGGCGCGATCGAGGTCAACGCGACCTCGCTGACGGTGCTGGGGGAAAGCGCGCCGCTGCCGTTCCAGCTTGACGAGCCCGCCGGTGAGGAACTGCGCCTGAAATACCGCTATCTCGACTTGCGCCGCGACGGTCCGGGCTCGGCAATTCGACTGCGCTCCAAGGTCAATGCCGCTGCCCGCGAGGTGCTGGCCCAGCATGACTTCGTCGAGATCGAGACGCCGACGCTGACCCGTTCGACACCGGAAGGGGCCCGCGATTTCCTGGTGCCGGCGCGGTTGCAGCCGGGCACGTTTTACGCGCTGCCGCAGAGCCCGCAGTTGTTCAAGCAGCTGCTGATGGTTGCGGGCATGGAGCGCTACTACCAGATCGCCCGCTGCTATCGCGACGAGGATTTCCGCGCCGACCGCCAGCCCGAGTTTACTCAGCTCGACATGGAGATGAGCTTCGTCGACGCCGACGACGTCATCGCGATCTCCGAGGAGATCTTGGTTGCGTTGTGGGCGCTGATCGGCTACCAGGTGCCGACGCCGATTCCGCGGATCAGCTACGTCGAAGCGATGCGTCGCTTCGGCTCCGACAAGCCGGACATGCGGTTCGGGCTTGAACTCGTCGAATGCACGGAGTTCTTCGCGGACACGCCTTTTCGTGTGTTCCAGGCGCCGTATGTGGGTGCGGTCGTGATGCCGGGCGGGGCGTCGCAGCCGCGCCGGACGCTGGATGGCTGGCAGGACTGGGCCAAACAGCGCGGGCACAAGGGATTGGCTTATGTGCTCGTCGGCGAGGACGGCACGCTGAGCGGTCCGGTGGCCAAGAACCTCTCCGACGCCGAGCGTGCCGGATTGGCGGCACATGTCGGCGCCCAACCGGGCGACTGCGTGTTCTTCTCGGCCGGCCCGGCGAAGTCGTCGCGGGCCCTGTTGGGCGCGGCGCGTAGCGAAATAGCCAAGCGGCTGGACATGATCGACGCCGACGCGTGGGCGTTCGTCTGGGTGGTCGACCCGCCGATGTTCGAACCCGCCGAGGAGGCCGCCGCGCACGGTGACGTCGCGCTCGGCGGTGCCTGGGCCGCGGTGCATCACGCGTTCACCGCGCCCAAGCCAGAGTCGGTGGACAGCATCGAATCCGATCCGGGCGCGGTGCTGGCCGACGCCTACGACATCGTCTGCAACGGGCACGAAATCGGTGGGGGCTCGATTCGTATCCACCGCCGCGACATCCAAGAGCGGGTATTCGCTGTGATGGGCCTCGACAAGGCACAAGCCGAAGAGAAGTTCGGATTCCTGTTGGAAGCGTTCACGTTCGGCGCGCCGCCGCACGGCGGTATCGCGTTCGGCTGGGACCGCATCACGGCGCTGCTGACCGGCATGGATTCGATCCGCGAAGTGATCGCTTTTCCCAAAACCGGCGGCGGCGTCGACCCGCTCACCGACGCGCCAGCGCCGATCACCCCACAACAGCGCAAGGAATCCGGGATCGACGCGATCCCCGAGCCTCGAGATCGACGTTAAGCGGGCTCGGAATAACGCCCTGCCCGGGCAGGTTGTCGCGGGCATGACCCAACAGATGCCCGATGCCGAAACGATCAAGGCGTTCAACAAGTCCATCGTCGACGAGTTCCGCACCAACGGCGGCAAGGTCGGCGGCCAGTTCGAGGGCGCCAACCTGCTGTTGCTCACCACAACCGGCGCCAAGTCCGGCCAGCCGCGGTTGACGCCACTGGCGTACCTGCGCATCGACGGCAAGCTGGTCATCGTCGGCTCGTTCGCCGGCGCCGACGTCAATCCCGCTTGGGTGCACAACCTGCGGGCCAACCCACACGCGCACCTCGAGATCGGCACCGAATCCTTTGACGTGATCGCCCGCGAACTACCGCCGGACGAACGCGACGCGATATTCCCCAAAGTCACCGCTGTCGCACCGGGATTCGCCGACTATCAGGCCAAGACCACGCGGGTCATCCCGCTTTTCGAGCTGCAGCCGGTGAATTAGCCGCCGCCGATCACGGGCTGATCACGGCAGTGCACCGCGCTTGCGGGACGAGTGATTCAGTGCGGGATCGCTTTCGACCACAGCTTTCTCAGGGTTGATTGCACCGGGTGTCCGGAGCGCAGGACAGTGACCACTTCGGTCGGGAACAGGGCTTGATTGGGGCCGCACTTGGGCCAAGCCTCGGTTCCCTGGGTGGCCAGCACCCGTTCGGCCACCGCGATCTGCTGCTCTCGCGACGCGTCCGCCGGTGAACCGACGCCGCCGTTGGCGTCCCACGTCGACTGCTTGAACTGCAGGCCACCGTATTTCCCGTTGCCGGTGTCGGCGTGCCAGTCGCTGCCCGACTCGCATTCGGCGACGGCGTCCCAGTCGACACTGTCCGCATATGCCACACCGGTAGCCGGATCGATCAACGCTGAGATGGCGACCACGATGACGGCGGCTTTGGCGAACGACTTGGCTATGCTCTTCTGTCTCAATATTCCGCCTAGAAATACCACTTACCACCTGTAACAAAAATGCGTGAAAGGTGTCAACAGCTGGTGCGCAATTTATTGGAGGGAGCTTTGAGATCAGCACTTGTTTTCGATAATATATGTTAGCTTTGCGGTATTTGATGAAATTGATTCATAACTGCTTAAAGTTCTAGAAGTTATCAATGTTGCAGTTGTTATTGCTGTCGTCAGTAGTCTGGCGCTGACCGTGGTAAGCAAGCGTGATGAGCGCTTCGCTAGCAAGCCAGGCCCAAGCTGCTGGCCGTGCTGCCCTGCAACGGCTGCATCCGGCGCTGTGGCCGATCACCCAGACGTCAGTCGCCGCCGGCCTGGCGTGGTATCTCACCCACGATCTGCTGGGCCATCGACAGCCGTTCTTTGCGCCGATCGCCGCCGTGGTGTGCTTGTCGGCGACCAACGTGTTACGTGGGCAACGCGCCGTCCAGATGATCATCGGTGTGACGCTCGGCATCGGGCTGGGCGCGGCGGTGCAGGCCCTCTTGGGTACGGGCCGTATCGCGATCTCGGTCGCCGTGTTCATCGCGTTGTGCGTTGCGGTGTTGATCGGGCGCGGTTTCATCGCACAGGGACTGATGTTCGTCAACCAAACAGGCGTCTCGGCTGTGCTGGTGTTGGTGTTCGCGCGCAGCGGGATGGTCTCGGAACGCCTCTTCGACACGCTGATCGGTGGTGGCATCGCCATCGTGTTCGGCACCCTGTTGTTTCCTGTCGACCCGCTGATCCTGTTGCGCGAAGCCCGTAGCGGCGTGCTGGCCGCTCTGCACGACACGCTCGCGGAAATCGCCGACCTGATCCGGGAGCGCAAACGGCCGGCGCACGACTGGCCGCTGCCGGTCGTCGAGCGCTTACACCAACAGGTCGCCGGGCTTGCCGAAGCCCGCACCACCGCGCAGCTGGCCGTTCGGGTAGCGCCTCGCCGGTGGGCCGCCCGCCGCGCCGTCCACGACGCCGACCAACAGGCCGCGCATCTGGGTCTGCTGGCCAGCTCCGTGCTGCATCTGGCGCGCGTCGTCACGCCCAACCCTGAGGCCCGGCTCCGGCAACCCATGCACGCTGCGATCAGCGAACTTGCGGTCGGCGCAACCACAGTCGACACCGACCGCGCTGCGGCGGCGGCTCACACCGCGGCCGCGCGCCGACATGCGTGCGACATGCAGGCAGCCGCGCACAACACGCCCGAAGTGACACTGGCCGCCGTCGTCCAGACCTGTGTCGACGACCTGCAACAGGTCGTCAACCTCGGTGCGGCGCTAGTCAATTCGCCTCGCCAAGGAACTCCTTGACCAGCTGTCTGGGAGCTTGCGTCAACCACGCCTCGGTGATCACCTCGCGCAACTCGGCAACCGTGATCTGCTCCAGTTTGACCAGCACCGCTGGGTAGCCGTCGAAATGCGGGGTGGTGAAAAACACCCCTGGCGCATCGGCGACCAACGCGAACTTGACGGCTTCGTCGGCCACCCGCACGCCCAGGATGTCGCCGGCCGGCACCTCCGAGCCGCGGGCGGCCAACGCCTCGCGGTCGGACTTGCGCAGCGGGCGCTCCCACACCATGAGCTTTTTGCCGACGCGCCAGTCGTGCGGCGACGGCTCCGCGGTAAGTGGCAATTCGTCGACGATTCGGGCGACGTCCTCCCACGTGGCCACCTATCGATTGTGCTCCCCAAATCCCGGACCGCGGCACGCCACAGCGAATTCTCAGCCACATGGCTGATAGTTAACCCGTGGCTCAGTCCGAGCGGTGGATCAGCACGGCGCGCATGCTGCGCCGGGCCGGATTCGGGGTGAGCGGCCCACAAGTCGACGCGGTGGCGGCCGGAGACTGGTCGTCCTACGTCGACAAGGCTCTCGGCTCGAATCCCGACGCCGATCCGGGCGCGGTGGCGACCCCGATCCCGACGTTTCCGTTGCCGTCGCGGCCAGGGAAAGACGCGGCGGTAGCCGAGCGAAAGCAGTACAACCGCCAACTGTCCGAGCAAATGTCGGAGCTATCTCGATGGTGGCTGCGGCGCATGGTCGCCGTCCAACAGCCCGTCCACGAGAAGCTAACGGTGTTGTGGCACAACCACTTTGCCACGTCAGCGCAGAAGGTTCGGATCGCCGGCCACATGGCGGCGCAGAACCAGAAGCTGCGCAGCCTGGCGCTCGGTGATTTTCGGACTTTGGCCTACGCGATGCTGACTGACGCCGCGATGCTGCGCTGGCTGGACGGGCAGACCAATACCGCCAAGGCCGCCAACGAGAACCTCGCCCGCGAATTCATGGAACTATTCGCGCTCGGACACGGCAACGGCGACACCGAAGCCGACGTGCGCGCGGGCGCTCGCGCGCTGACCGGATGGGTCATCGAGAAGAACGGCGACACGACGATGCTGCGCAGACGCCACGACGGCGGCACCAAGACGATCCTGGGTGCCACCGCCAACTTCGACGCCGCGGGTTTCTGCGACACGGTGTTGGCCCAACCCAACTCGGCCCGATACGTCGCCGGACGACTCTGGCAGCAGTTGGCCTCCGACGACCCGCCGCCAGCACTGACGCTCGACAGGCTGGTCAGCGCCTACGGCCCCGGCTGTGATCTGCGGGCCCTGACCCGGGCGATCCTCACCGACGACGAATTCACCAAAGGCCGCGGCGCCGTGGTCAACACACCGGTCGAGTGGTTGGTGGGAGTAATCCGCACCCTGCGGGTCGCTTTGGACCCACCAAAACGGCTGACGGCGCTTGACGCGACGTTGAAAGCGCTGGGGCAGCGGCCGTTCTATCC
>NZ_DASRBZ010000184.1:0-4991 GCF_035653355.1 Mycobacterium sp.
AGCCAGCTGTAGGGGACCCGCATCAGGCCTCCACCCCGAACGGCAACGAGAACCGCACGTCGCCCTCGACCATGTCGCGCATGTCCGGGATGCCGTTGCGGAACTGCAGCGTGCGTTCCAGGCCGATGCCGAACGCGAAGCCGGTGTACACGTCGGGATCGATGCCGACGGCACGCAACACGTTGGGGTTGACCATCCCGCAGCCGCCCCACTCCACCCAGCCGGCGCCGCCCTTCTTGTTCGCGAACCACACGTCTACCTCGCCGGAGGGCTCGGTGAACGGGAAAAAGTGCGGGCGCATCCGGGTGCGAGCTTCGGGCCCGAACTCGGCGCGGGCCAACGCATCCAACGTTCCCCGCAGATGTGCCATCGACAGACCGCGGTCCACCGCCAGGCCCTCGACTTGGTGGAACACCGGCGTGTGGGTGGCGTCGAGCTCGTCGGTGCGGAAGGTGCGGCCGATCGAGATCACGTACACCGGCAGGTCGCGCTCGAGCAGCGTGCGCACCTGCACCGGCGAGGTGTGCGTGCGCAGCACTTGGCGAGAACCTTCCGGCGCGATATAGAAGGTGTCCTGCTCGCTGCGCGCAGGGTGATCGGGTGGGAAGTTCAAGGCGTCGAAGTTGAACTGCTCGCTCTCGACCTCCGGTCCTTCGACCAGTTCCCAGCCCATGGCGATGAACGTGTCGGCGATGTGCTCGCCCAGGATCGTCACGGGGTGCCGCGCGCCGGGCGGTTGGCGGGTCGACGGCAACGTCACGTCGATGCGCTCTGCGACCAATACGGCCGCGTCCCGCTCGGCTCGTAGCGTGGCCAATCGCTCGTCGTAGCTGCGCTGCGCGTCGGCGCGGGCGGCGTTGACGCGCCGGCCGGCATCGGCGCGATCGTCCTTGGGCAGGGCGGCCAACGCTTGGCGCGCCAACGCCAGTGGTGAGCGATCGCCGAGGTGCTCGGTCTTGGCGCGCGCCAGCGCGTCGAGATCGGCCGCCAGCCTGAAGGCCTGCCGGGCGGCGCTGACCGCTTTGGTCAGTGCCTCCAACGACACGATCGACGGATCGACGGGTTGATCACCCACGCGGCGAAACTCCTTGCTGGCTGGTGCGTCCCCGGCGCTTCTCGGCGCGACGAGCAGGCGCACCTGCTTGCGGGACGCAAGTGCTGATCATAGGTGATCGGCACCGGCCGGCTTCCGGGCGTTTCGGGCGGGTGAGCTGGCGGAACTGGGAGCTGTTGGTAGGCGACCCGCCGCGCCCAGCTTCGCTGCGCTCGCGATCGCCTACGGGTCAGCTCTGCGTGACGGGCTCTCGCACGGCCATCGCAGCCATTTCCAGCGACCTGCGGGTGAGCCGCCACCGTGCAATGCGGTCGGCGGCCAGCGCGCTCACTACGCCGAAGACCAGCCCGGCGGTTGCGGTCACCGCGGTATGAGCCAGCAGCAGAAAGCCGAAGGCCCCACCCACCGTCAGCAACGCATACCGCACCGGCGTCCAGTGCCCCGCACGGCCGAACCGAGTGGCCAAAAGCATGCCGATCACCAATGCGACCCCGTGCCCGGCGTCGGTGAATTCGGCGCCCAGAGCCGCACCTGCTAGGCCGACCGCGAGCCACCAGCCGATCCAGGCAGGCCGCCAGCGCCACGGGATCGCGGCGGTCAAAGCCCCCAGTACCGCGACGGCGCCGTAGCTCATCCCCACGTCGCTGGCCCGGCTGATCGACAGCGGCAGCCAGCCGAACTCGACCGCGGCGATCAGGCCGACCGCCACCACGAGCGTCGCACCGACGTGACCGAGCAGGAATGCGATCGTCAGCCGCCCACTGCGCCAATGCAGTTCCGCCAGCGCAAGCAGACACACCAAGCCCGGCAGCCAGACGTACATGGGCCCGGCGTCGATCACGAACGCGCTGCCGAACAGCGTTCCGATCTTCCCGCGCGCCAAGTTATGCAGGTTCGTGCTGACATGCAGGATCACTTGCTGCTGAACTCGGGGCCCGAGAATGACAAGCGCGGTGCTGATTGCTACCAGTACGGCGGCGTAACTGAGTGTGAGCCGAACCCGCGCCAACCTGGACAACGTCGCAAAAATCATCGGCATCCACTATGCCTGCGGATCGGCTTCTCCGTCTGCATCGGCACCTGTAATTTCCCTACGAGTTTCGAGGCGGTAGATGGCCATGTCGGCGGGTACGCCACTGGGCTTGCCGCCGAACAGCGGTCGGTGAGCACGTTTGGCGACCACGCCGAGCTCGTCCAAATCAGCTTGCGGAATTTTGTCCAGCGCGGGACCGGACACCATGATGCCACCACGGGTGGCGCGCTCCATCACCCGGGCGGCGATGTTGACGTCCACCCCGAGCCAGTCGGCGGCCACCCGTCGCGGATGACCGGTGTGTATGCCGACCCGCATCCGTGGTGTGTAGCCGTCTACGTCAACTGCTTTGAGGGCTTTCTCCGCCTCGCACGATGCCCGCACCGCCGCCACCGGGTTGTCGAACACCGCCATGAGCCCGTCGCCCAGCCGTTTAACGATGCGCCCCCCGGCATCCAGCAATGGCGGTTCGACGGCCCTCGCCGCGCGCCGCAATAATTTCAGCGCCGCGTCGTCGCCGGCTTTGAGCGACCATTCGGAGAATCCGACCAGGTCGGTGAACACCAGCGTCACCTCGGGGTTGGCCGGGCGCCTGGAGACGGCCTCGGTCAACGCCTGCCACAGCTGTAGTGCGCCTAGGCCAACTTCGCGGGACGCCGCACCGCGGTCCGCAAGTACGCGCCCCGCTGCGCGCGCCGCCGCGCGGGGAGCGCCCTCACCCGCGGTGGACAGCGGGTCACCGAAGTTGGGATCGCCGGGCAACGCCCGTCGCGCGCGGCGGATCATTTCGACAATTCCCGGGCTTTCGTTGGTGCGACGCAGCCACTGCACCGGAGAACGGCGTTTTGAGTCAGCCGGAGCCGGCGTTGTCGCCGCTTGCTCGGGCTCGCCGGACGCCGGATTGGGCCCGAGTTCCACTTTGTCGAGGATAGGTGGAGTTTCGCGCGACCGGCAATGAGCCGCACCATGATCTCTACCACCAGGGTCGACGAAACGCCTGCTCAGAAGGCCTCTAATAGCGGTCCGGGCACTCGATGACACGGACCGGCGGCGCGCCGGCGAAATCGTAGACAACATGCGTTGTCAACATTATCGTGTGCTGTATCGGACCCGACTGACTGCTCGGCTCCTCCTCGGGCTGCTACGCGGTCCGCATCGTCGCCGGGGCTAGGAGGCCGTGATGAACACGACATCGACGACGTCCGCCAAACCCCTGCCCCGCCGCCGCGAGGGCGGTCCAGGCGGCGATTCTGCGCCGGCGCCGCTCGGCCCGGACTCGCTGACGTGGAAATATTTCGGCGACCTGCGTACCGGGATGATGGGTGTGTGGATCGGCGCGATCCAAACCATGTATCCCGAGCTAGGCGCTGGGGTCGAGGAGCACTCGATACTGCTGCGCGAGCCGCTGCAACGGGTGGCCCGTTCGGTGTACCCGATCATGGGTGTGGTCTACGACGGTGACCGGGCAGCGCGCACCGGGGAGCAGATCAAGAACTTCCACCGCACCATCAAAGGGCTCGACGCCGCCGGCCGGCGTTACCACGCGCTGGACCCGGAAACCTTCTATTGGGCGCATGCCACGTTCTTCATGCTGGTGATCAAAGTTGCCGAATACTTCTGCGGCGGCTTGACCGAAGCCGAGAAGCGTCAGCTGTTCGACGAGCATGTGCAGTGGTACCGGATGTACGGGATGAGTATGCGACCGGTGCCCAAGTCGTGGGAGGAGTTCCAGCAGTACTGGGAGCGGGTGTGTCGCGAGCGGCTGGAGCTCAATCAGGCCACTCTGGACATCTTCCGGATGCGGATCCCCAAGCCGAAGTTCGTGCTGATGCCCACCCCGCTATGGGACCAGCTGTTCAAGCCGTGGATGGCCAGCCAGCGTTGGATCGCCGCCGGGCTGTTCGATCCCCCGGTCCGGGAGAAAGCCGGAATGCGGTGGACGCCGGGTGACGAGGTGCTGCTGCGGCTGTTCGGGAAATTCGTAGAGCTGGCGTTCGTGGCAGTGCCCGACGAGATCCGGCTGCACCCGCGGGCGCTGGCCGCCTACCGCCGCGCCCAGGGCCGAATCCCCGCCGATGCCCCGCTGGTCGAGGCGCCGAGATTCATGGCGCCGCCGCGGGATCGCCGCGGGCTGCCGATGCACTACTTCCCGCCGCGAAAAACGATCATCGAGCGCGCCGGATCGCTGGTGCACACCACGTTTTCGTTGGCCGGCCGCCGCGCTGCCTGGGGCCGCGGCACGGCGGCCTGAGTACGAGCGCGGGCAGACGCAAAGTTCTCCGAAACTTGCTGGTTGACCGGCTTTTGCGTCTGCTCGCGAGAGCTACCTCAGCGCCCGTGAGCTTTGGTACAGGCAAATCGCTGCTGCGGCCGCAACATTGAGGCTCTCCGCGCTTCCGGACATTGGGATGCGCACCCGGTGCTCGGCCAACTGCGCAAGCTCCTCTGGCAGGCCATGCGATTCGGGACCGAACAGCCACGCCGTCGGCCGATCAAGCAGCGGTTCGGCATGGTCCAGGCTGGTCTGCCCGTCCACCGTGGTGGCCAGCACCTGCAGGCCCGCGTTGCGCATCGCCTCGACAGCCGCGCGGGCATCCGGCGCGACGACGACCGGGATCGCGAAGATGCTGCCGGCAGACGCGCGCAGGCATTTGCCGTTGTACGGATCGACACTGTGCCCCAAAAGGATCACCGCCGCGGCGCCCATGGCGTCGGCGATGCGGATCAAGGTGCCCGCGTTGCCCGGCTCGCTGATCTCCACGGCGGCCGCGATCAGCGCCGGGTTGCCGGCCAGCACATCGTCCAGGGCGGTGGCGGGTAGCTCGCACACCGCGACCAAGCCCGCCGGAGTCACCGTCTCCGAAAGCGCTTTGGCGGCACGCTCATTCACCAAGAAGACCGGGA
>NZ_DASRBZ010000185.1:0-5088 GCF_035653355.1 Mycobacterium sp.
CCGCCGCGTTGGCCCCGCTGCCCGACCACCACAGCCACACCGGCTTCGGCTCGCCGTGCAAGGGCAGGTGCTCAACGTGGAGCCGGATCACAGTGCCTTCCAGGATCGGGAACTCTCCGGCGTGCCCGGTCCACGCCGCCCGGCGGGTGACGGAATACGGCCAGCCCGGGATCATCCGATGCTCGTCCTTGCCCCGGCCGTATGTATGGCAGAACGAGCGATCCGGGCAGGTTGCCGCGTCCGGGCGCAGCCAAGGGCTGACATCGACCGCCAACATCAGCCGGCCGTCGGCGCCTCGGGGTAACGGCAGCGCGGCCAGCGCCGACCGAGCGGCGAACATCGCGGCACCGGGAAAGGTGTCGGCAGCTCCTCGAGAATGACCCTCTGGCAACTACTAAAAGTCGATCCCCTGCTCGTGCTAGGAGGGTGCCGAACGTGGAGGACTGGGCCGAGATACGCCGTCTGCACAAGGCGGAGGACGTGCCCATCAAGGAGATCGCGCGGCGGTTGGGGGTGGCCCGGAACACGGTGCGGGCTGCGTTGGACTCAGATCGGCCGCCGGGGTACCAGCGGGCGCCGCGCGGCCGCGTGGTCGATGCGTTCGAGCCGCAGATCAGGGCGCTTTTAGCGGAGTGGCCGCGGATGCCGGCGTCGGTGATCGCGTAGCGGATCGGCTGGCCGTACACGATGAACCCGCTGCGGGTGCGGCTGCGGGAGATCCGCCCGGAGTACGCCGGGGTGAACTGGTGGACCGGACCGTCTACGAGCCCGGGCAGATCGCCCAACGCGACCTGTGGTTCCCCGAGCCGCGCATCCCCGTTGCCGCCGGTCAGAAGCGGATGCTGCCGGTACTGGTGATGACCTGCGCCTTCTTCAGGTACACGTGCGCGGTGATGATCCATTCCCGGCAGGGCAGGGACATCCTCATCGGAATGTGGCAGCTGATCCGCAGCCTCGGGCGCGTGATCAAGACAACTCGGTCCTGTTCGACACCGCCAGCAACTGGATCGCCGCCTCGCGGCGCCCACCAGGCCGGACGGCTGGACGCGGAGCTCAAGAAGATCCGGCGCTACCGGTTGATCTTTATTGACGAAGTCGGCCACGTCCCGTTCGATCAGGACGCCGCCAACCTGTTCTTCCAGCTTATAGCGTCAGGGTACGAAATCGGCTCCGTCATGGTCACCAGCAACCTCTCCTTCGGGCGCTGGGGAGAGACCTTCTCAGACGACGTCGTCGCAGCCGCAATGATCGACCGCCTGGTGCACCACGCCCGATGTGCTCACCCTGACCGGAGACTTCCACCGCACCCGCCAACGCCGCGAACTGCTGGCTAAGGACAACCGCGCCAGCGACAGCCAGTGCCGTATCAGGCTACGTTGACCTCGTCTGTCGGCATGTGGGCATGATGGCCCCATGACTCCAGAGGTGTCAGCGTGTGCATCGTGGGACGCTCTGGCCGAGCCATGGCGTGTCGCCATCGAGGCGGCTTGGCAGTCGTATCGCGAGGGCGGTATAGCGGTCGGCGCCGTGCTCGCTGACGGCGCCGGCACTGTTGTCGGCGAGGGCCGCAACCAGCGGTTCGCCGGTCAGGTCCGGGGTTTGCTCGCGCATGCGGAGATGGGAGCGCTCGCTGCGCTTCCTGTGGAGAAGGACCGTGCGCGCGATTGCGTTCTGTACACGACACTCTCCCCGTGCCCGATGTGCTTCGGTGCCATCGTCGTAGCCCAGGTCGGTCAGGTACACATCGGGGCGATGGACCCGACCTGGCAAGGGATCGAACGGCTCCCCGAGCTTGCCGACGAGGTGCGACGTCGCTGGCCACGCATTCAGGGCCCGTTCACCGGACCGGTCGGCGCGTGGTTGGCGATCGCTCCGGCCCTGAACACAACCGGAGCACTGTTCAGGGCCGTGGAACGCTCCGAGCCCACCCATGCCGCTCTGGCTCGTGCCGTGCACCGCCGCTACCAGCAGCGGACAGTCCTACGTGAGTCTGCTGTGCAGGCGTTGGAGGATGCCTGGGATCTCCTCGTCGGGGCGTCCGGGTGATCCTTTCCGTGCCGGATGCGTGTGCGCATCACAGCGGTGTGGACTCATCAGTGCGGGCGGGGTGTTACCTCAGGCTGCGTTCGCCCAGGTGACGATGCGATGCAGCTGCTGGTCTTCGACATGGCAGTTTCGCCAGATGATGTAGCGCCGGATCATGCCGCCCTGCTCCGGTGGGTGCGGTGGTCGGTGCCGTCGAGGGCGAAGTAGCGCAGGGCCGTGAACTGCGCCTCGATCCGGTTGAGCCAAGAACTGTTGGTCGGGGTGTAGGCGATCCCCACGTTGTTTGCCTGCGCCCATGCCCCGAGCCTGCGGTCGCGCTTGGTGCTCAGGTGCGGGAGAAGTTGTCCACGACCATGGCGATGCGTATCTCGCGCGGGTAGAGCGTGCGCAGGTACGTACAGAACTCGAGGACTGCGAGGCGAGCTGGGAGCTGGACGAGGACCGATCGGAATCGGGCACAAGCCCCGAATGGATCGTCGGGCCTCACCTGGCATCGCCGCCATGACACTAGGCCGACGAGTATGGGATCACATCGAGCCAGCGCGAAAGGCGTAGCAACCCGCGTAGTCAGCACAGAATCGGCGAAACGCCCGACAACCAACGAGACCAGCCGACAGCTGCCGGGGCTGGGGAACCGCCCTGACACGGAAGAGGTCGTTGTTCTCTGGCTATGGAAAATGAGCATCCGTTGGGTACGCGAGGTCTACTGCGAGCGCATCGCTGAACTGACCCGGCCGGAACGACGGGGGTGCTCGTCACAGCAGCCCCACTCGGCCGTCTAGCCTATTCCAAGAGCGGTCGGTTCGGATATGATCCCGTCGTGAAGGGATCCCATGGTTCTTCGATTTAATCACGCTAACCTTCTAGCTGTATTCGAAAGATTCAGCAGGTGGCAATTGGCTCTATTTTCGGCCGCATCCACCGAGTTCCTCGTTCCGTCATACCGCCTTTTTTCGAATATTGAAGACATCGGAGATCCGCAACGCGTCGAGGGAACCCTTGAACGCGCCTGGGCCTACGTGAATCTGGGCATCGAGGAAATTAATCCAAGCCTGCTTCCCGGTGACGAGGAAATATTAAGTCTTCTCCCAGGTCGTGAAGACTGGAACGAATGGTCCCTCTGTGCCGAGTATGCGGTTGCTTCTCTAGCTGCGCTGGTGCGGGTGTGGTGAGCGGGGAGTCATCGTTTTCTGCTGATATCGCCCAGGCGTGCTACGAGGCGGTAGATTCAATTGCCGCTAAAGATATCGATCCTCCGTTTATGACACGAGACATCGAGGAGCAGATTCTCAGTTCTGAGACTGTTCAGTGTGAACTGCGCCGGCAGCAGGAGTGTATTTCGATAATTAGCGGGTTGGCTGCGCCTTCAATTGATGCGGCAGGGCACCTCAGGCGTCTTGCGCACGAGCAAGCCGAACGAGTCTTCCGCTGAGAAACGCCAGTACCATCTTGCCGATCGACCACGCGACGATCTCGACGAGCCCGCCGATTGCATCCACGTCTACATCAGTAGAGCAGTCGAGTACAGCAACGCCAACGCCTAGCAGTGCCACACGATGACCCTGCCCGACCAAGCTCGGATCGGAATGTCCGGATCTGTCCTACCGGTGCCGTAAGTTCGCATCGAGGGGGTCAGGAGTCGCGTCGTCAGGTCGGCATCATCGGCCGTGCAGCTTCGGAAGTGCGACAACAACTCCCGCGCCGGCCTGCTCTCGGAATCGAACGTCGCGCCGACCTCCCTGCGCCGCGGATCAGTAGGGTCAATCATCAGCGCCATGTCGCACTTGAAACAGAAGAGCACCTCGGCCCGAGCCACCGATTCGTCATGCACCCGTATGCCAAAGCCGGGCGCGAAGCAGCGCGTCAACTCGCTCTCAGGCGGCCGCTCGATCAGCCTAAGCACGTCGGCCAAGACGTCGCCGTCCCAGATGGCGACAGGCTCTTCAAGCTCCGCGCCAGTCTGAGCGCACGCCAGGCTTGACCTTCGCCACCTCGACAAGTGCTATCTCGTCGGGCGGGACGATGAGTATCACGGCCGCCATCATGCCGTGCCCGCTGCGTGCCCGTCAGGAGGGAGCCGAACGGGAAACAGCGGGGACTCTAGCGGGGTCCCTACCGACACCGTTCCGCCCGGCCTCTCCTGGCTTGGCTTGAACCGATCACTCGTCAGATCTCGGGCGTTCCGCGACGCCGTGCCTGAAGGCTTCGACGGCCCACGGCGCCGGTGGTGTCGGCGGCCGTTACCGTGACCGCGGCGGTGCCCGCGGTGGTCGGGGTCTCGGTAATCAGGCCAGTGGACCGGTTGATCGACAGTCCGGAGGGCAGGCCGGTGGCGGTGTAGGTCAGGCTCTTTCCGGCGGCGGAGTCGGTGGCGTGGATCTGCAGGCTGACCGCGCTGCCGACGGTGGCGGTCTGGGTGTCGGGGTTGGTGATGGTGACGGTGTTACCGGTGCTGGCAGCGGCCGGGATGACGTAGGTGACCAGGGAGCGGGCGGGAATGGTGGCGTTGAACGCGCCGCCACTGACGGCGGTCGCCGTCTGCGCGGCGGTGTTGTTCGTGGCGTTGGTCAGGTATGGGGTGACGGTCGCGCCGTTGGGGGTGCCGGTGCCGGACAGGGCGTAACTGATGGGGTCGTCGCTGGAGCCGGTGTTCAGGGCGACGATCGAGAGGGAGCCGTCGGTCTTCTTGTACGCGGTGGTCTCGATTGTGCTGTTGGAGCTGGTGGCGCTGATGCGAACCGCGCCGGGCCGTACGTATCTGGAGTAGTTGGCGAACGCCCACAGGCGCCCCGAGCCTGTGACACTGGGGCCCTTGACGCTGGCCAGGCAGCAGCCGTTCGCGGCGACCGAGGCGTCGCCGATGCCCCACCAGTAAACGAATGCGTTGAGGTTAGCGTTGGCGAGGCCGTTGTAGATGTTCTGCGCCCAGGTGAACCCGGAGTCCGATCCCATGGCCCAACCGCGGGCGCGTCGTTCTCAAGAGCTGTGGATCGGCGGGTGCTGGTCGGGCAGGACGAGTTCTTCGCCCTCGTGGGACGGGGG
>NZ_DASRBZ010000186.1:0-5094 GCF_035653355.1 Mycobacterium sp.
GCTCGATGTCGACGGTCTGCGCGGTCGGATCGAGAAGCTTGAACATGAAGCGTCCGATCCTAAACTGTGGGACGACCAGACCCGCGCGCAGCGGGTGACCAGCGAGTTGTCGCACGCGCAGGGCGAACTGCGGCGCGTGGAAGAGCTGCGCCGCCGCCTAGACGACCTGCCGGTGCTCTATGAGCTGGCCGCCGAAGAAGACGGCGCCGCGGCCGAGACCCTGGCCGAAGCCGACGCTGAGCTCAAGGCGCTGCGCACCGACATCGAAGCGATGGAAGTTCGGACCCTGTTGTCGGGCGAGTACGACGAACGTGAGGCGCTGGTCACGATCCGCTCCGGCGCTGGCGGGGTTGACGCCGCGGACTGGGCCGAGATGCTGATGCGGATGTACATCCGCTGGGCCGAGCAACACAACTATCCGGTCGAGGTGTTCGACACGTCTTACGCCGAAGAGGCCGGGATCAAAAGCGCGACCTTCGCGGTGCACGCGCCGTACGCGTACGGCACGCTGTCGGTCGAACAGGGCACCCACCGGCTGGTGCGGCTCAGCCCGTTCGACAACCAGCACCGCCGGCAGACGTCGTTCGCCGAGGTCGAGGTGCTCCCGGTGGTGGAGACCACCGATCACATCGACATTCCCGAAGGCGATATCCGCGTCGACGTCTACCGCTCCAGCGGTCCTGGCGGCCAGTCGGTGAACACCACTGACTCGGCCGTTCGACTTACCCACCTGCCGACCGGTATCGTCGTGACTTGCCAGAACGAAAAATCGCAGCTGCAGAACAAAATGTCGGCGTTGCGAGTGCTTCAGGCAAAGTTGTTGGAGCGCAAGCGCTTAGAAGAGCGTGCTGAGCTTGATGCGCTGAAGGGTGACGGCGGCAGCTCCTGGGGTAACCAGATGCGGTCCTACGTTCTGCACCCGTACCAGATGGTCAAGGACTTGCGCACCGAGTACGAGGTCGGCAACCCGGCGGCCGTGCTGGACGGGGACATCGACGGATTCCTGGAAGCGGGGATCCGGTGGCGCAACAGACGAGGCGATGACTGATACCACCATTTTGGCGGTGACTGAAACCTACGTGGCCCAGCCTTGGCATGACTTGTGGCGCGGCGACATCCGTGACTGGATCCTCGACAAAGGCCTGCGCATCGTCTTGCTGCTGATCGGCGCCGTGCTGGCGGCCCGGTTCGTCAATTGGGCGGCGCAAAAGGTGACCGAGCGCCTCGACGTCGGTTTCACCGAGAGCGACGCGCTGGTGCGTTCCGAAGCAACCAAACACCGGCAGGCCGTGGCGGCGGTGATTTCGTGGGTGGCGATCGTGCTGATCGCTGTGGCCGTCGCGGTCCAGATTGCCGATGTATTGCAGCTTTCAGTCCGCGGACTGGTGGCCCCGGCAACCGTGCTGGGTGCGGCGCTGGGCTTCGGCGCCCAACAGCTCGTCAAAGATCTGCTGTCCGGGTTTTTCATCATTGCCGAAAAGCAGTACGGATTCGGCGATCTGGTGGAGCTCACCATCGTCGGGTCATCGACTGACGCCAGCGGCACGGTGGAGAATGTCACACTGCGGGTGACCAAGCTGCGCTCACCCGACGGCGAGGTGTTCACCGTGCCCAACGGGCAGATCGTCAAGTCGGTGAACCTGTCCAAGGACTGGGCGCGCGCCGTCGTCGACATCCCGGTGCCAACGAGCGCCGACCTCAGCGAAGTCAACGATGTGCTGCGCCAGGAGTGTGAGCATGCCCGCGAGGACGCGGTGCTGGGGGAGTTGTTGCTGGATGCGCCGACCGTGATGGGGGTGGAAAGCATCCAGGTCGACACCGTCACCTTGCGGTTGGTGGCTCGGACCTTGCCGGGCAAGCAGTTCCAGGCGGGCCGGGAGTTGCGTGTGCTGGTCGTGCGCGCGCTTGCCCGGGCCGGGATCGTTTCCGCCAATGAAACGCAGCCGACGGTGGGCGCGATCGTGCATCCGGCGACTGCCGAAGGCGCCGAGGAGGAGACGCAAGGGGCGGTGCAGAGGCGGTGAAGTTAGCGGCGCCGAGATCTTGGAACTTCACGCTGAACGTCTTCAAGAGGGCCGGCGGCGAGGTGGAGCGGGGCTCGCCTGGCTACCTGTTCGGCGGTCATGTTCGCACGTCCACCGTGGCTTTGGTCCTTCTTTTCTTGGCGGTGTGGTGGCTGCACGACACCTATGAGCCGACGTCGAAACAGCCTGCCCAGGTGCCGGCCACGCAAGTCGTGCCGCCGGGCTTCGTCCCCGACCCGAACTACACGTGGGTCCCGCGCAGCAGGCTGCAGCAGCCGCCGTCCACCGTGACGGTGACCCAGACGCCGACCATGACACCGACGACCACGCCGCCACCGACAACGACCACCACGACATCGACGCCGGCTCCGCCGCCGTTCCTGCTTCCGCCGCCTTTCGGCCCGGGCACCACGACGACCACAGCGCCGCCAGGCCCGAGCCCAGCGCCGGCCCCACCGCCGCCCGGACCCGGGCCAGGGCCAGCGCCCCTGCCGCTGCCGTGAGCACCGAGTCGACACGGCTGGCCTTGGCTGGATGCGCTGGCTGGTCTTGGGTCGCGGGGCGCGGTGCAAGCCATCGCTACACTGGCGAGCCGTGATGATCACCCTTGACCATGTCAGCAAGCAGTACAAAGCGTCGGCGCGCCCGGCGCTGGATGACATTAACGTCAAAATCGACAAGGGTGAGTTTGTCTTCCTCATCGGCCCGTCTGGCTCCGGCAAGTCCACGTTCATGCGACTGCTGCTGGCCGAGGAAAAACCCACGGCGGGCAACATCCGGGTTTCGAAATTCCACGTCAACGCCTTGCCCGGCCGCCACATCCCGAGCCTGCGGCAGGTGATCGGCTGTGTTTTCCAGGACTTCCGGCTGCTGCAAAAGAAGACGGTGTACGAAAACGTTGCGTTCGCGTTGGAGGTGATCGGCAAGCGCCGCGAGACGATCAACCGCGTGGTGCCCGACGTGCTCGAGATGGTCGGCCTCTCCGGCAAAGCCAACCGGCTGCCGAGTGAGCTCTCCGGTGGCGAGCAGCAGCGCGTCGCCATCGCGCGCGCCTTCGTCAACCGGCCGCTGGTGCTGCTGGCCGATGAGCCCACGGGCAACCTGGACCCGGAGACCAGTAAGGACATCATGGATTTGCTGGAGCGGATCAACCGCACCGGAACCACCGTAGTGATGGCCACTCACGACCATCACATCGTCGACTCGATGCGCCAGCGTGTCGTCGAGCTGTCGCTGGGCAGGTTGGTTAGAGACGAGCAGCGCGGCGTGTACGGGATGGATCGCTAAGTGCGATTCAGCTTCCTATTCAACGAAGTCGTCACTGGTCTTCGTCGCAACGTCACCATGACGATCGCGATGGTTTTAACGACCGCCATCTCCATCGGCCTGTTCGGCGGCGGGCTGCTGGTGGTCCGGTTGGCCGAGCACTCCCGCAGTATCTACCTCGACCGCGTCGAGACGCAGGTGTTCCTGAACAACGACGTCTCCGCCAACGATCCGACGTGTACCAGCCAGGCGTGTAAGGCATTGCGCGAGAAGATCGAAGCGCGCAACGACGTGAAATCCGTGCGGTTTCTCAATCGCGATGACGCCTACGACGACGCGATCCGAAAGTTCCCGCAGTACAAAGACGTCGCGGGTAAGGATTCCTTCCCGGCGTCGTTCATCGTGAAGTTGGAGAACCCGGAGCAGCACAAAGACTTTGACGCTGCCATGCAGGGCCAGCCCGGTGTGCTTTCGGTGCTCAACCAAAAAGATCTGATCGACCGCTTGTTTGCTGTGCTCGACGGTCTGAGTAGTGCCGCGTTCGCGGTGGCCCTGGTGCAGGCGATCGGCGCAGTGTTGTTGATCGCCAACATGGTTCAAGTCGCAGCCTATACGCGGCGCACGGAAGTGGGCATCATGCGGCTGGTCGGCGCCAGCCGCTGGTACACCCAGTTGCCTTTTCTGCTGGAGGCGATGGTGGCGGCGACGGTCGGTGTCATTATCGCTGTCATCGGGTTAATCGTGGTTCGTGCTTGGTTTTTGGACAATGCGCTCCGCCAGTTCTATCAAGCCAATTTGATAGCGCGGATCGACTACGCCGACATCCTTTATATTTCTCCGATCCTGTTCTTTGTGGGTGTGGCGATGGCCGGGCTGACGGCGTACGCCACGCTGCGGGTGTATGTGCGGCGGTAGCGGTGGCCAAGAAATCCGGAGCAAAGGCAAGCGACGGCAGGCAGATCATCGCCACCAACCGCAAAGCGCGGCATAATTTTTCGATCCTCGAAGTCTTCGAGGCGGGAGTCGCACTGGTCGGCACCGAGGTGAAAAGCCTGCGGGAGGGCCACGCGTCTCTGGTCGACGCGTTCGCCACCGTCGACAACGGCGAAGTATGGCTGCGCAACATGCATATTCCGGAGTATCACCACGGAAGCTGGACCAACCACGATCCCCGGCGCAACCGCAAATTGTTGTTGCATCGGCGCCAAATCGACCATCTGGTCGGCAAGATCAGAGATGGTAACCTCGCGCTGGTGCCGCTGTCGGTGTACTTCTCCCACGGAAAAGTCAAGGTGGAACTCGCACTGGCGCGCGGCAAGAGAGCGCACGACAAACGACAGGACATGGCGCGCCGCGACGCGCAACGAGAAGTGGTGCGAGAGTTGGGTCGACACGTAAAGGGCATGAGCTGATCGGGGCCGCTTACGCCCAGCTGTCTGCGGTCAGCTTCGGCGTCAGCGACTTTGCCGGCGGGATCGCCGCACGCCGGGTCGCCGCGCTTCGCGTGGTGCTGGTGTCTTACCCGATCACCGGTGTGCTGCTTTGCGCACTGGCCGCAATCGTGGGCGGGCCCGTCCACCCCGGCGCTGTGCTGTGGGGTGTGCTCGGCGGGGTCAGCCAGGGGGTGGCCGCGTGGTGGTTCTACGCAGCGCTCGGATCGGGGCCGATCTCCGTGGTGTCTCCTCTTGCGGCGGTGCTGGATGCGGCCGTACCGGTCGGTGTCGGGATGGCGCTGGGGGAGCGGCCGGGACATGCCGCCTCGGCGGGTGTGATCCTGGCGATGCTGGCCGTGACGTTGGTGAGC
>NZ_DASRBZ010000187.1:0-3851 GCF_035653355.1 Mycobacterium sp.
TGACCTCATCGTGGCGGAACTTCTCGGTGTCGTAGGTACCCGAATCCCAGATGATCACCTTCCCTGCCCCGTACTCCCCTTTGGGGATGGTGCCTTCGAAGGTGCCGTACTCCAACGGATGGTCCTCGGTGTGCACCGCGAGATGGTTGACCGACGTGGTTTCCGGCAAATTCTTGGGTATTGCCCACGACACCAAGACACCGTCACGCTCCAGCCGGAAGTCGTAATGCAGCCGGCGGGCGTGATGCTCCTGGATGACGAACGTGTTGTTATGCCCCGCAGCGGGTTTGGCGCTGGGCACGGGTTCCGGCGTTTTCGACGGGTCGCGCATGCTGCGGTATTTGGTCAGCCGATCCACGCTGATATCTGCATCCAGCGGCGCCAGCAGATCGCCGTCACGGGCCACCCGCTCCAGCACCTCGTCGTAGCGCAGATGGCGAAGCTTGGGGTCGTCGAGTTCGTCCCAGCTGCGCGGCGCTGCCACGGTCGGCTGTTCCCGTCCGCGTAGCGAGTAGGGCGCGATCGTGGTTTTCGACTCGTTGTTCTGGCTCCAGTCCACGAACACCTTGCCCGCCCGCAGGCTCTTGGTCATCGTCGCCGTGACCAACGTCGGCATTGCTTTTTCCAATTGCTGAGCAACACGTTTGGCCAATACCACGGCGCCCTGGCTGCTCACCGGCTTCTCCAGCGGGGCATAGAGATGTATCCCCTTG
Organism: Mycobacterium sp.; assembly: GCF_035653355.1. GTDB lineage: Bacteria > Actinomycetota > Actinomycetes > Mycobacteriales > Mycobacteriaceae > Mycobacterium. The sequence continues at coordinate 714 of NZ_DASRBZ010000187.1, forward strand.
CTGCCGCTGGTGAGCGGGAAGGTGGTGAGCCCGATGTCGGCCATCAGGTCGCGGATCTCACGCGCCACGTCGGCCAGCTGACGCATCGTCACACCTTCGCCGGGGTCCAGGTCGAACACCAATCGTGTTGCAGGGCCTTGCTTTAGCTCCTCGCCCTTGCGGGTCCACTCGGCGACGAAGCGCCACTGCGGCACGTGCACCTCCAGCGCGGCCTGCTGGGCAATCCAGGCCAGCGCGGTGGCGCTGTCGATGATCGGATAGGTCGTCGTTCCAGAGTGATGCACCAGGCTGGCTCGGGGCAGCCAGTCGGGCGCTGAGGAGGCCAACTGCTTTTCGAAGAATGACGGCTCCTCCACACCGTTAGGCCAGCGCTTGCGAGTGGCGGCGCGCCCGGCGATGTGCGGCACCATCACGTCGGCGATGCTGGTGTAGTAGTCGAACACCTCCGCCTTGGTGACCGGTACTCGCCGTCGACCCGCCGGGGGGTAGAGCACCTTGTCCGGGTTAGTCAACTTCACCCGCGGCCCCGCCGTTGCTCCGGGCGGCCAGACCTGCGGCGAATCCATGCTGCCAACCTACGTCGTTCGACGCCGCGGCAGTTGCAACACGTGCCGTCGCCGCAGCGGGCCGCGCGGCTGGTTTTGGTCTTCTGGCTGGAATCTGTCTCGCCCCGTATACCGTTTGCCCGCCTACCAGCGATCAGCCGGGCTGATCGCTGATAGGCGCGCACGACACATACACCCCAACACACAGAGGTTCATGCGACCGCGGTGCAACTTGCCGTTGCGCCCGAGGCGACGGGGTCGCCGCGCCCGGCACACCGATCGCTTTACGCCCCATCAGGACGGCAAGCCACCCATTGTGGCGCATTTCACCGGGCTGGTTAAACGCCTGCTGACTCCACGAATTCCGGGCGTGGCGGCACCCCGCTCGCTTGACCGAACTGACTTCACGCCCGGTATGTTCGGCGACCGATGCGCTACGCCGACAGCCTTCCAAATCTGGTCACCGAGCGCCGCAGCACCGGCGTTCCGCTGAGTAACGTCACATTGCCATTGCATTCGCGACGGATCGACGTGCCGAGCTATGACAGGTCGGCCCTTCAGCGCGGTGTCGTGCATATCGGAGCCGGCAACTTCCACCGTGCTCACCAGGCTGTTTATCTCGATGACCTTGCTTCCCAGGGCATTTCGGACGAGTGGGGGGTCACTGCTGTCAGCCTTCATTCCCGGGATGTCAAAGACGTGTTGTCGGCTCAGGATGGCCTTTACACCGTGGTGCAACGCGGCCACGACCGCCAAACCGCTCGAGTGGTCGGCTCGATCGGCTCCTACCACTACGCACCCAACGACAGCGCCGCGGTCCGCAGGGCTTTGGTCGACCCCCAGACACGCGTCGTCAGCCTGACAGTTACCCCCAACGGATACTTCCTCGACCCGGTCAGCGGTGAGTTCGACGCTGCCCACCCCGACGTGCGTGCCGATCTCGTCGCGTCGAATTGCTTTGTCACGGCGTGAGGATACCTGGCGGACGCACTCGACTTGCGTCGCCGCGCCGGTACTGTCCCATTCACGGTGCTCTGCTGTGACAACATTCCCGGCAACACCCAAGCGGCGCGGACAGCGCTGGTGTCGTTCGCCGCGTTGAAGGATCCGAAGCTCGCCAGCTGGATCGACAGACATGTCGCATTCCCGTCGACCATGGTCGACCGCATCACTCCGCGGACCTCAGACTCGGAGCGCGAATTCGTTGAGCACACTTTCGGCATCGCCGACAAGTGGCCGGTGCTCACCGAAACGTATTCACAATGGATCATCGAGGACACGTTCAGCGACGGCCGTCCACCGCTCGAAGAAGTCGGCGCCCAATTCGTGACCGATGTCAGCGACCACAAGCTGGTCAAGACCCGTCTGCTCAACGGAACCCACATCGCGATCGCCTGCCTGGCCACGCTCGCGGGCTACGACCGCACCGACGAAGCGATGAGGAACCCCGTCATCTTCGGTTATGTCGAGCAGCTCATGCGCGACGAGATTCAGCCACTGCTACCGGCGGTGCCGGGAATGAACACCCCCGGCTATCGGAACACATTGCTCACCCGACTCAGCAATCCCCGGATGAGCGACCAGTTGTCGCGATTGGCGCGCCGCGGATCGACGAAGATGTCGTCGTTCCTGCTGCCGTCCCTGGAGGAGGCGATCGCGCAGGGCAGACCGCACACTCTGTTGATGTTGGCTGTCGCCGGGTGGGCCCGGTATCTGCGCGGCTACGACCTGAGAGGTCGCAAGATCCGCATCGACGATCCGCACTCAGAATTGCTGACCAAGTTGGCGACCCTGGAATGCAACAACCCTCTGCCGTTGCTGCGGCACGAGATCTTCACTGAACTACGTTTCGTCCCTGGCTTTGCGGAGCGCCTCGCCGAGATGACCAGGGACATCGATGAGCACGGTGTGATACCCACACTGCGCCGAGCGCTCCGGGACAATGCACGGGAGCTGGTGCTGCAATGAACCGACACGAGTTAATGGTTGTGCGCGAATTCGACCCTGCCCCAATCACCACGTTGCTCTGTGACGCCGATGACAACCTCTTTCCTTCCGAGAAACCGGCATTCGACGCCTCGGTCGAGGTGATCAATCGGTTCCTCGCCAGGTTCGGTGTGACGACCCCGTTCACGGCCGAGGAGCTGCGCAAGCAGGCCGTCGGAAAGAACTTCCGCAGCATCGCTATTGAGCTTGCGGTGCAGTCCGAAGTGCCCATGGAGCAGACACTGGCAAACGGCCGTCCTGCTGCCGTCGTCGCTTCCGGCTCCGACGTGGCAGCCGGGCGCGCGCTGTGCGCCGAGGAACTCGAGCAATGGGTGCGCCGGGAACGCGAGCACGTCACCGCACATCTGGCCGCGACCCTGCGGCCAGACCCGCAGGTCCTCGCTCCACTGCAAGCCCTCGCATCGCGGTATACATTGGCAGCGGTCAGCTCAAGCGCATCCAAACGCCTGGATGCATGTTTCACCACCACCGGCCTTGATCCGCTGATCCCAGCCGCCCTGCGCTTCAGCGCGGAAGACTCGCTTCCCGTGCCGACGAGCAAGCCCGACCCTGCGGTGTATCTACATGCCGGCCAGGTAATGGAGAT
>NZ_DASRBZ010000188.1:0-5053 GCF_035653355.1 Mycobacterium sp.
GACCCCGGCCGCTACGACGACGAGCATGCCGATCGCGACCGGGATCCCCATGGTGTGAAACCACGGCAGCCGCGCAAAGAAGAGACAGAACGTCGCCCCGGCGATCGTCAGACCGGAACCCAGCACAACCGGGGCCACCGAACGAAACGTCGTGTAATACGCCGATATCCGATCCTCGCCGGCCGTCAGTGCCTCTTGATAGCGGCCGATCAGGAAGATGCCGTAGTCCGTTCCGGCCGCGATCGCCAGCATGGTCAGGATGTTGGCGGCGAAAGTGGTGAGCCCAAAGACGTTGTGGTACCCGAGCACCGCGATGACCCCGCGCGAGGATGCCAGCGCAATGCCGGTCATGAACAGCTGGACCAGCGTTGTGACGATCGAGCGGTAGACCAAAAACAGCATGATCGCAATCGCTGCGAGCGTGAACAAGGTGATCTTGGCCAGGCTGGCGTTGCCGATGACGTGCATGTCGTCGGACAGCGCCGCCGGGCCGGTGACGTAGGCCTTGACCCCGGGCGGTGCAGGTGTGCGGTCCAGAACGTGGCGGACCGCTTCGACGGATTCGTTGGCGAGCGTCTGGCCTTGGTTACCGGCAATGTTGAGCATCACGTAGGCGCCTTTGGCGTCGGTGCTCTGCACACCTGCCGCGGTCAGCCGGTCGCTCCAAAAGTCTTGGATGTGCTGGATGTGTTTGGGGTCATCACGCAGTTGACGGATGATGTCGTTGTAGTAGCGGTGCGCGGCGTCGCCGAGCGGTTGCTGCCCCTCCAGCACGATCATGATCGTGCTGTTGGAGTTGAATTCTTTGAAGTTGTGACCTAGGCGCATCATCGCCTGCATCGACGGCGCGTCCATTGGAGCCATCGGGGCCGAGTGTTCCTCGCTGACAACTTCCAGCCGCGGCACGACGACGTTCACCAGCACGGTGATGAAGACCCAGACCAGGATGATCGGCACCGCGAAGATGCGGATTGCGTGCGGGATGTAGGGGCGGTGGATCCGCTCGGTGTTCGTGTGGGTCATGCCGATTTCACCAGGCAGTAGGTCTGGGCGTTCATGCCGTCGGCGGTTTTCTCCTCGCGTACCACTCCGTCCACCGTGATGCGACAGCGGATTTGGTCACTGTTGCCCTGGACCATGATGTTGGCGCTGACCGCGGGCAGGGTCGTGCTGATCGTGTAGGACCACGGCAGGGGCGCGCCGTTGACCTGGTGGGTGTTGGCTTCCGCGTCCCAATAGTTGATGTCCGCGGTGGTTCCCGGCGGCCCGAAGACCTCGTAGGTGACGACTTTTGGATTGAATTGGACGATCTCGATGCCGCCGCCGGCGTTGGCGTTGAGGTCTTGGGACCCGAAGATGCGGTGCAGCCGCGCCACGCCGAACCCCGACACCGTGAGCACGACGATCAACACAAGGGGTATCCATGCGCGCTTGAGCGCTTTCGTGATCGAAGCCCTCATCTCACCGCCTCTCCGCTAACCCATCGGATCGTTGCCCACCCTCGGGAGCACGCTCAGCCGAGAGCAGCAAGGGCTCGACCCAAATGCTGTCGGAAACGCTTACCTCCGTCGTCGCATTCCGTCCCACGTCAACGGACCGTTCGCACGGCTAAGCATCCTAAACCCGTACGGGAGCGTTCTTCGGGTCGGCTGGGCTCTGTTTCGGTGCGGCGACCCACTGCGCCCGGCTACGCCGCGCTTGTGATCGCCGCTGGGTTTCGGTGCGGCGACTCACCGCGCCGCGCTTGTGATCGCCGTTACACCGCTGCGCGACCGGTGACCGGCGGCAGATCGGCTAGCGTCACGATCCCCGGGTTGGCCGCCACGACCGCGGGGACCGCGTTGGTGACCGGCATCGCGGTGTAGATCATGCCCAGGCCCATGAATCCCGGCTCGGTCCAATCGTTCGGCGGCAGGCAATGAATCACCGTGCGCATATTCGGCAGCCCGAACACCTGGATGACGTGCCCGTGCTCGAGCGGCTTCGGCGGCGTCACGTGCTCGCCCATGATCCAGTTGAACCCCACGCTGACCACATTGCGGTCGCCGACCCAGCCGCGGTGGTAGCCGTAGACGCCCGCGACCGTGCCCTCCGGGATCGTCATGAAGCCGAGGTCGCTGTCGGCAGTTGCCGCGGTAAATGTGACGTCGAAGGTCATCCGATCCAGTTCTGCGCCGATCGCGTCGGCCATCATCGCCGCCGACTCGGCGAACACTTCGCTTTCGCGTCGCACGCTGTCGGCCAGGCCCGGGCTGTCGGGATCCCGGGAAAAGCCCATCGCTTTCTGGGTTTCCGCCGATTCGTAGGTCGAGCAGTCCACCGACTCGGTGATGCGGATTTCGTCGACCCGCTCGCATGCGCCGCTGAGCACCATGCCGACCATATTGGAGATTCCCGGATGCGCGCCGCTGCCGAAGATCGTCGAACCGCCACGCTGACATGCCTTCAGAATCCGGTCGAGGTCCTGTGGGCTTTGCTTGCCGCCGGTGATCCACGCCGCGCTAGAGCAGACGTTGACCCCAGCCTCGAGCAGCCGTACCAGCTCGTCGATGTTGGGCCACAACGGGTTATAGCAACAGGCATCGGGTCGCAGCGCCAGCAGCGCGCCGATGTCGTGGGTGGCCTTGACACCGGTCGGCTGCGGCCAGCCGCACAGATCGGCAGCGTCGACCCCGACTTTGTCCTGCCCGTGCGCATAGACCCCGACCAGCTCCATGTCAGGTCTGCCGATGATGGCGTGCAGTGATCGTCGTCCGATGTTGCCGGTCGTCCACTGGATCACGCGAAGCGGTGCACTCATGTACCTCCCCGGTTCGGTGGGCTCGGCATGGTCACGTCAGTCGGCGATATTGAATCCCGACACCACCTTGGTCGGCCGCACCCGCACCACCAACTCGCCCGGCGCGGCGTTGCGGCGGCCGAACTCATGGGCGCGGTGCAGCCCCATGTAACGCCCGCCGATCCTGGTGGCGATGTCCAGCAGGTCCGGCGCATCCTCAGCGATCGCGGCGACGCCTTGCAACTGCACGAACGAATACGGCGGATGCGGGTCGTCCACGCAGATCACGACCCGCGAATCCCGCGCCAGCGCACGGCCTTTCGCGCTGTTGCGGCCGGTGTTGAATACAAGCTCACCGTCATCGACGATGAACCACACCGGAGCCACCAGTGGGCGGCCGTCGGCCGCGAGATACCCCAGCATGCCGGTCCGGGTGCCCGCCGACAGGAATTCGGCGACCTCCCCGGTTAATTCGGCCATCCGACTCTCCGCGGGGTCAGAGCTTGACCAAGTCGTAGTCGCCGAGATGGTCGACCAACACGTGCAGCTGGTCAGTCGACGATCCCAGCGTGTGCTCGATAGCGGTGAGCCGCGCCGCGTAATGCCCCACCGGATATTCGGCGGTCATGCCGATGCCGCCGTGCAACTGAATCGCCTCTTGGGCGATATGCCGGCCCGATCGGCCGATCTGCAGCTTGGCGCGCGCCGCCACCAGCGGGTCCAGGTTGCCGTCGGCGATCGACATCGCGGCGTAGAGGTTCATGCTGCGGGCCTGCTCCAGCGAGACGTACATGTCGGCGGCGCGCTGGGTCAACGTCTGGAATTTGTTCAACGTGACGCCGAACTGCTTGCGCGTCTTGAGGTATTCGGTGGTCAGGCGAAGCGCTTCCTCCATCGCCCCGAGAGCTTCCGCGCACAGCGCCGACTGCATCCGGATGACCGCGTGTTGGATCGCTCGTGACGCGTCGACCGGGTTGCCGAGCGGCTCGGCGGGGGCCTGGTCGAAGTCGATCTGCGCGCCGCGCTGCCCGTCGAATGTCTGGTATCGATGCCGGGTGAGCGCAGCTCCGTCTGTCGAGGCGTCGACCAGAAACAATCCCGTTCCGCCGTCCGGTAACCCGGCGCTGACCACCAGAGCGTCGGCGCAGTCACCGGCCAGCACCGGGTTCTTCCGCCCGCTCAACGCCCACGAATCGCCTTGGCGCTCAGCGGTCGTCGCGACGTCTGCCTGAGCCGAGCGCATGCCCGGCTCCAAGTGGGCGAAGGCCAGCAGCTTCTGGCCGGCTGCGACGTCGTCAAGCAGCTGCTTCTGCTCAGCGGTGCCTAACTCGGCGATGATCGCGCCGGGCCCCAGCGCGGCGTTTATCACCGGTTCGGGGGCCAGGCGCCGGCCGATTTCGATGAGTACCAGCATGATTTCGATCTGGCCGGCCTCGGCTGGCTCGAATCCGAGGCCGAGAATCCCGATCTCGGCGAGCTGGTTCCACACCTCACGGCTCCAGCCGAGCTCGGTGTCGACGATCTTGTTGCGGGTCTCCGGGTCATAGGTGCGGGCGAGCACGTCGCGCGTGGTGTCGCGCAGCAGGGTTTGCTCGTCGCTCAACTGAAAGTCCATGGCTCAGCTCACAATCCGAGAATGGTGGAAGCGATGATGTTGCGCTGCACCTCGTTGCTGCCGCCGTAGATCGAGGTCTTGCGGTAGTTCAGATAGCGCGGTGCGCTGAGTTGAGCCCATCCCGGCGACGCGATGTCGTCGCCTGCTTGAACCGGTAGTGCGTCGGGTCCGGCAACCTCGACCAGCAGTTCGGTGGCCGCCTGCTGCAGTTGGCTGCCGCGCAGCTTCAGGACCGAGGACGCGGGGTTGGGCTTACCGCCGGCCGAACTCGCGGTCACGCGCATCTGTGTGAGTTCCAATGCCAGCAGCTCATTTTCGACCTCGGCAAGCCGCGCCGCGAACAGCGGGTCGTCGAGCATCTTGGTGTCGGCGGCGTACCGTTTGACCTCGGCCAGTCGGACCTTGGTTCGGCCCACTCCGGCGATGCCGGTCCGCTCGTTGCCGAGCAGGAACTTCGCGTAGGTCCAGCCCTGGTTTTCCTCCCCGACAAGCTGATCCGCGGGCACCCGGACGTCCTCGAAGAACACCTCGTTGACTTCATGGCCGCCGTCGATCAACTTGATCGGCCGCATCGTGATACCTGCGGTGTCGAGGTCGATCAGCACAAACGAAATGCCGGCCTGCTTCTTGGGTGCCTGCGGGTCCGTGCGCACCAGACA
>NZ_DASRBZ010000189.1:0-19582 GCF_035653355.1 Mycobacterium sp.
CTGGACCGGGTCGTCCTCCAAATGCAGCTCCGCCGCTGCGGCGTATGCGGCGTTCGACATCGAGTCGGCGTGCCCGGCCTTCAATGGCAGTGTGCGTGCTACCAGACCGGTCGGATCGAGCGGAAGGTTGAGGAACTGAGCCGGCTCGGTGGGCTGGAACTTGTCGATGAGCGGCGCCTGCAGATCCAGAGCATGGCCAGCGACCGCGGCTGCGTGATCAGCGTCCTGGCCGGAATCTGCAACGTGGATCAGCACATAGACACCGTGCGCGCTTACCACCGTCACTTCCTGCACGTCCTGGTTGCCGTCGCGGTGCATGGCTAGTGCGCCGGTGATGTCGGGATGGCCGGGTATCGGCACTGGGCGGATCGGCCCGACCGGTATCGGGGAGTCGGCATTCGTGACGGTCGGTGTTTTCAGCGCGGCGGACGAAATGCCTTGAGCGACTGCGGCTGCGGACGCCGCGGTGGCAAAGCGCAATACCGCGTTGCGCAACATCGTCGGGTCTTTAGGGTTCGCTGCGCGCCGTTCTGAGGAGAAGGCGACGATGAACGGCTGGTGCCAGGTCGGGGCGATGACGTCCGGCCACAAGACCGCCCCCAGCTGTCTGCGGTCGTCGATAACGAGCGCACCGGTACGTCGGCTGTTGGTCAGACTCGGGTCCACCTGCCACGGTCCCACCACGTAGGCCGCCATCCGCCTGCCCTCGACCAGCCGGCCAACTTCATCGCTGCCCGCGGCGCCCAGCGGCGGCAACGGTGTTGTCGGGTAGCTGCCAGGGTCAAGTGCACCCACAGGGGCCGTCGGGCCTGGCGAAGTGGGAGCCGGAACCGCGGTGCCTGACACCGGGCCGCGGCAACCAGCCAACACCACGATCGCCAGGACCGTCAGCGCAATGCGCCGCACCGAACACACTCGCCGAATCTACGTCGCGGTAGGGGGCGCCGAAACTCAGTTGACCACACCGCTCTCGGGTACGCAGACCTTCCAGCCATCGTCCCGCACCAGCGGTAGATGGACCGTCTTCGAGCCCAGCAGCTCGTTCTGTCCCTCGACCGTCGCTGTCGCGTTGTCGCCCTGAATCTCCACCGCGGTGACCGTCGCCCGGGACAGTCCCTGGTCGGCGCGGCCTTTCTTGACCATGTCGAGGACAGGGCCGGTGAACTTTTCCCTCATCGATGAGCACATCAGCTGCAGGTAGGCGTCCCAGTTCTGGGTGTTATAGGCGTCCTGGAACGCAGCCAGGGTTTCGCGCACCTGGTCCTCGTCGGACACCGGGGTCCGTGACGGCGCGGCGCTGGTCGAAGGGTGTGCCGGCCGCGGTGAGTGTGCGGGTGTTGCGCGCTGCGCGACGGGTGTTCCGGCCGTCGTACAAGCCGTGACCACGGTGCCGGCGACCAGCGCGCCACAGACACCGGCAAACACGCGCCGGAACATGGTCAAACCTCCTAGCTGCGACAGGCATGGAGCGCAGCCTGGCCAGCGTAGCAACCGGGCATTCACTGCCGAGGCACCTTGTCGGCAGTCGCTTTGACGAGCGCCGATGCATCGTTGCCGCCCGGGGAGCGGCACTGCCGGATGTCGATGACGACATTGCCGGCGACCATCATCCCGCGCTGGCACGACCCGGCTGCACCGCGCAATGTCATATCGAGGGTAAGGGCGCCAGCAGTGATGGACGGCCGGCCGAATTGCCATGTCTGGGGTGCTTCCCCGGGCGGCGTCACAACGACTGTCCTGCCCGCACAGGCGTCCCATTGCCGTTGCTGTTCTTGGACGAACGTCGTGGCCAGATCGTGTGACGACAGGCGGGCACTATCCGACGAGAAGGTAGCCACAGCCTGCATGACACCGTCCTGCCAGAGCTTCTTGTTCATGGCGCGCAGAACTTGGGCCGCTACGCCCGCTACTGCGCTGTGAAAGTACGCCGGCCGACCGGTGTACACCGGTCGCTGCGCGGGCGCCCAGGCGCCCAGGCACTCCGGTGTGTCGACAGTTGCGGAGTCGTCGAACAAATCGTGGCTGTCCTGCTCGAGCACCACCGGCTCGCCGCCGGTCTGGGCCGTGATCTGCGCTGCGGTCAGCAGGATCGATCGCAGCGCCTCGGCCGGCACGTCAGTCGCCGGTGGGGCTTGCGGTGACGCGGCAGCGGGCCCACGAGGTGCCCGCTGATTGGACCCGGCGGCCGGGGGCGGCGTGGATTGGTCGCGCGGCCACACCACCGCCGTGACGATCCCGGTGACCAACACCACCACGGCAGCCAGGGCCGCGACGATCGCGGTCCGCCGAGGCTGGCCCCGCTTGCCTGCGGCACCCTGGCCGGTTCCGGGTGGGCCCATCGCGGTGCGCGGGCCGCTATGCTGCCACCACGGCGGCGCTGCGCCGCGCAGCGGATAGGAGTTGACTTCCCCGCTGGGAACCGGTTGCCACAGCGCTGCGTTCGACGTGGTCCGGTCAGTAAGCGCAGCGCTGGCGGCATCGGCAAGCGCTGCGGCTGACGGGAAGCGCATCGCCGGATCTTTGGCCATTGCTGTCGCAATCACCGCGTCCAATGCGACCGGCAGTGACGGCACGAGATCTGTCACCCGCGGAGGCGGCTGCTGCAGGTGTGCGAGCATGACCGCCGCCATCCCGTTGGCTGCAGAAAACGGCGTCTTCCCGGTCAGCAACCGAAACAGCGTGCAGCCCAACGAATACAAGTCGGCACGACCGTCAAACGGTAATCCGGCGAGCACTTCTGGGGCCGCATAGGCCACGGTCGCCATCACTGAACCGGTCACGGTCAGGCCGACGTCATCGAGAGCGCGGGCAATCCCGAAGTCTCCCAATAGCACCCGCTCGCTCGGACCGATCGGCCCGGACAATAGAAAATTCGCTGGTTTCACGTCCCGGTGCACCAAGTTGTGTGCATGCGCGTAGTCGAGAGCCTTGGCGACCTCGCCCACGATGTACACGGCGCGCTGCGGTGTCATCGTTGCGGCGCGCAGTGCGTCGTCGGCGTCGGTACCGTCGACATACTGCATCGCGATCCATAGCTCGCCGCTCTCGGTTTGGCCGCGGTTATAGACCGACACGATGTTGGGATGATCGAGCGCGGCAGCCACATCGGCCTCCCGGATGAACCGGGCCCGAAAGTCGGGGTCACGGGACAGCTCGGCCGAAAGCACCTTCAACGCGTCATAGCGCGGCAGGTTGGGATTGGCGGCCAAATAGACGGCGCCCATCCCGCCGGTGCCCAATACCCGCTCGATCCGGTAACCGGCTACCACCGTCCCAGCGGTCAACATGCGCCAGCGCCTCTCGGACTTGCGCCGCTATCCATCATTGCCCTGCCCGCTCCTCAAGCATCGGCGCTGCAGTCAAAGCACTATCGGCACATGCTTTTCCGCGCAGGCGTCCATCACGGCGGCGACGATGTCCTGGGTGCGCACTGTTTCCAGGTCTTCCACCGTCACAGAGCCTTTATTGGTGCGGTGCTGGGCTGCCACCCGGGAGTCTCGGAGACGCTCCGCGCGCTCAACGACGTTTCGGGCAAATCGACCGTTCTGCATGATGTCGATCCCGTGTCTGCCGTCGGGCGCCAGGTAGGCCCGCAGCATTGTGCATGCTACGTTGAGCGCTTCGCGGGCGGCCGGCTCGATGACGGTCGCGCGGGGCTCGCCGTAGCGGACCGCGATTTCCACCAATTCGTCGGGACTGTAGGACTCGAACCGCAGCTTTCGGTTGAACCGGCCTGCCAAACCTGGGTTAACAGTGAGGAATTCGTCGACTTCCTTCTCGTATCCGGCGCCGATAAAGCAGAAGTCGAACCGGTGCACCTCGAGAGCGATCATCAGCTGGTTGACCGCTTCCATGCCGATCATGTCCGGCCGGCCGTCTTGGTGGCGCTCCACCAAGCTGTAAAACTCATCCATGAATAGGATTCGGCCCAGCGAGCGGTTGATCAGCTCGTTGGTCTTCGGGCCCGATGCCCCGATGTGCTCGCCACAGAAGTCGGCACGCTTGACTTCGATGATCTCGGGATGGCGCACAATCCCCAACCCGGCGAAGATCTTTCCCAGCGCCTCGGCGGTGGTGGTCTTACCGGTGCCGGGCGGCCCCACCAACAGCATGTGGTTCGTCTGATTGGTCACCGGCAGTCCGGCAGCAAGACGCAGCGCCCGAACCTCGATCTGGTCTTCGAGTTCGGCTACAGCCCTTTTGACTTCGGCCAACCCCACCTGGTTGTTGAGCAGCTCGCGTCCCTCCGCGAGAAGCTCCTCACGCCGCCCTTTGTTTTCTTCTTCACGACGCTGATCTTCGGAGCGCTCGGTGGTGACGTCCCATTTGTTGGTCCGGCTGTTGATGGTTTCTTCGTCGGTGATCACCAGTTGCAGCGCCGGGTCAGCGAGTGCCTGCTTGGCCGGTTCGATCAGCGCACCGTTGATCGTCGCCTTGGACAACCAGATCTCCGCTTTGTCCTGCTCAGCGAGCTGGCGGTGCGCCATCCCCCGCACATAAGCAAGATCTGCTGCGATCAGCGGGAATTCATTGGGATCTATGGCGGTAACCGCGGTGTCAACCACCTGGTGACGACGCCATTCCCGCGGCCCGCCGTGTCCGGCGCGCACTTCGACCCGGTCCGTCCAGTCAAGCGCGACACGTCCCTGCCCGAGATGTACGGCGGCGTGGGCGGCCAGTGCATTGGTCCCGGCGGTGACCGCGGACATGATGATGGCCTGCGGCGGCAGGATGCTCGCGGCAATCGAAATCACGTCGGGCCAGCGCTGGGTTGCGAACATCAAATAAGCCCGGATGTACTGCTGCCACTGGTGGTTCTCCCAGCTATCGAGCAGCGACGAATCCTGGAGCAGCGCTTCGGCTTTCTCGTACTGGCGGTCATCGATCAGCGCACTCGCCAAGGCCAGGCCGGCATGCGATGCCTCGGTCACCGAAATCGACAAGTACGGTCCCGCCTTGATCGCTGCCGATAGGTGCACACCAAGCCGGTTGGTCTCCCGGTGGAGCCGGGCACCGTAGGCGTAGAGCTCCTGCAAGGTCGACAACGAGTCGTCTCCGGCCGCGATCCGGCCCAGCCAGGCATCTGCCATCGACGGGTCGATCTCGGTCGCCTGCCGAAACAACGCCTGCGCGCCGTCGGGATCGGAGTCGAACAACCCCATGGCCTGGTCGAACCGCTTTCGCGCGGCGACCGTCTCGGTGCTGCTGGTCATCGTCTAATCCACCGACTCGAGCTCTGAGGTCCTCAAAACCGTTGGCTCTGAGGATACGTAACGGTTTTCCGCGCGGAACAGCTCCACCTCCACGGTGTATACGTGGCCGGCTGCCTTCACCTCCACGGTGGCGGGACCGATTTGTGTGATCAACACATCGGCGGATCCACGGTACGGCGCCCCCGGTTCCCCGACGGAGATCAGCGTGTTCGGCCGCGGCGCAGGCATGACGGTGCCGTCGACCACGCTGACGGTGGTGCCCGCGGCAGGCCGAACCCGGCTGTCCACGGCGATGTCCGGCATGCGAAGACTGGTCCAGCGCTGCAGGTCTCGAGTATGCACGGTGACCCGTTCCCCGGCGCCGGCCAACCGCAGCACAATTCGTTTAGCCAGCGAGTCTTCCGCGGCGATGTGCACCCGGCTGAATTCCCCTGGGTCGTCCAGCGGCAGCATCAGCCGGTTCCCGGCGCCGACCTTGCCGAGCAGCACGCCCGACGGACCTACCGGAACTACCAGCGAATCGGGCAGCTGGCCGCGGTGGACGCCGCGCAACGGCGGCATCGGACCGCACAGGTTCGCCGCAATCGCCTGCGTCTGCTCCCCCGGCAAGGTGCGCAGCATGACGCTCGGCGGAGCGGTTGGCGGCTGCGCGTCGCGTACGGTTACCGTCGCCATGGCCGTGCCGTCGCTGAACAACGTGACGTTCTGGACGATCCCGTCGGCGCGCAGCGACCAGGCATGCGCCAGGTTCTCCGCGCTGATGTCGCTCGGCCGGTACCAATAGGTGGTCAACCAGCCGCCGTCGCCGCGGGCGGTGCGCCAGCGCTGGTTTCGCGGGCTCAGCGCGGACTGTCCCAGCCGGCGCTCCAGTTCGACGATGTCGGTGGCGGTAGCGACCTTGGCGCGGATGCCTTGCTGGCGCATCGCCGCGCTGATCCGCTGCCCCGCAGCCAGCGTCGCGGTGCCGATCGAGGTGCGCCACTGCAGCGCTTCGGCGTTGGAGACGGCCGCGACCCGAACGATTAGCCAGGTTTCCCGTTGCCCGGCATAGGGCGGGGTGCCGATCAGCGTGTCGTAAACCCTTGGGTAGTCGCCCGTGCTGCGCCGACGTGCACCGGCGCTGACGACGCTCAGCGAATCGATCGTCAAACCGAGGCTCTGCCGCAGCAACGGCAGCAGACCGGCGATGTCGACGGTGTTTTCGGTGTATGTCGCGGTTGACCCGGTGAACAGCGTTGGCATATGGGCTTTCCCGAGCAGCTGGACCGCGACCACCGCGACACCGTCCTGATAGCGAACTCCACCGCCGGTGCGGTCGTTGGCGACCGTGATCGGTTCGCTCCACTCGATCGACCGACCACGCTGGCGCCACAGGATCAGCCAGTACCACAGCTGATGCCCGCGCCAGGGGATCACACCCACCGCCACGCCGAGAACCAAACCTATTGCCGCACCAGGATATCCACCGATGCTCCACCCGATCAGACCGGCGACCAAAATGCCGACGTTGATCGCCAGTTTCGTCGTCGCCGTCATCGCGCCCGCCGAGCCCGCGCGACCAGCCATGCGAAGATGACCGCGGCCACCACCACACCGGCAAAGGCCAACGCCATATTGCGGGCGCGGTGATCCGGCGGCGGCGGCGGTGCGGCGGGAGTGATTACCCGGGTCTGCGCGCCGGGCGAAACCTTGTCGCCCGGGGGCACATTGAAGGTCAGCGCGGCGACCGGATCCACCACGCCGTACCCGACCTGGTTGTCAACGCCGCGCGGCGGATTGTGCGCGGTCTGCAGAATCCGATTGATGATCTGGTGTGCGGTCAACTCCGGATACTTGGCGCGCACCAACGCGGCCACTCCGCTCACATACGCCGCCGAGAAGCTGGTGCCCCAGAACGGCATATTCTTTTCGCCCGGCCGGATCGGTGGATAGGCATTCGCCGGTCCCCCGGTTTCGGGTGACAATCCCATGATGCCGACGCCAGGCGCCGCGGCAGCTACCCAGGGCCCGGCGAGGCTCTTGTTGATCGGAGCGCCGGTGTTGTCGACCGCGCCCACCGAGAGCACGTAATCGGAGAACCACGACGGCGACGACACCGTCTTGACTTGATGCCAGTCCCGTGGATCGGACGGGTCCAGCGGGTCGTACGACGGATTTTGGGCGCACTCATCTTCGCCCTCGTTGCCCGCAGCCGCGACAATCACGGCGTCTTTTACGGTCGCCGCGTACCAGACGGCGGCGCCGATGGCGCTTTGGTCCAGCGGATCTCCTGCAGGCACGCAGGAGGTGACGCTGACGTTGATCACTTTGGCGCCCATGTTCGCCGCGTGGACGATAGCGCTGGCCAGGGTGGCTACCGTGCCGGCCTTCTTGCGGGCCTCCATGTCAGCGCCGCCCGGGTTCGCCGGTTCGTAGGCCCGCGACGATTGACGGATCGAGATGATCGTTGCGTGCGGCGCCACCCCGACAATCCCATCCGGTGCCCCCGGTGGTGGTGGCGGCACCTCGGGATCGTCAGGTTGGTCGGGGGTGGGATCGCCTGGGGCATTTGACGGTTCGTCTGCCGGCGGGGGCGGCGGCGGTGGTGGCGGGGCGGGATGGACCTCGGTGATGGTCACCGGCGGCGGTGGTGGCGGCGGAGCCGGTGGAGGTGGGGGTGCCCCCGGCGGCGGTGGCGCCGCATCGGTGGCCGGCGGGCCCGCCGGCGGCGGGAAAGCCGGGGCCGCCGGCATCGGTGCGGGCATCGGAGTGCCTTGCGGTGCGGCACCGATGACGGAGGCCACGATGGTGCCGTGTGCATCGCAGTCCATCAAGCCGTCCCCGCTCATGATGTAGTCGCCGCCGGCTACCACTGGCAGGCGATGACTGGGGTTGACGCCGGTATCGATGACCGCGACCGGTACTCCGTTACCCGTGGAGTACTGCCAGGCCTTGCTGATATTGAGCATGGTGAAACCGGGTGCGGTCACGCCCACATTCGGTTCGGCGACGGTGATGGTTCGCGCGCAGATGTTGCTTTGCCGCATCGGCTGATCCGGGCCGGGCTTGCCGTCCGGCGGTACCCGGCCAGGGTCGATGGTCGGCGGCGGAATAGCTTGAGCAGCAGGCAGGTTCGCCGACAGCCCGACGAGAAGCCCGGTCATGGTCATCGCCGAAACGCGCTTGATCAACGTCCGTGAGGCCGTCGCCGTCATCGCATGCGCACCCAGGTGAACAGGCCGCCGATCCACGCGGCCAGAGGCAAGGCGGTAATGATCGCCACTATTTCCAGCCACTCGGCGACCATCCTCACCAGCGGGGTGAACCGGGTGATCGGCACCAGCAGCGCGGCCGTCAGGCCGGCGCCTCCGAACGCCACCAGGGCTAGCGCGCCCCACAGCACCGGCTCCCCGGCTGCCGCGGGCGTGTTCAGCACGTACTTCAATACGCCGACGCACACGGCAGCCACGGCCCCGCACACCAGCGCGATGGCCTGACGCTTGTCGGCGAATGCCCTTCCGCGGCTGATGAAGATCAGCACGAACAGCCCGGCGAGCACCGCGGCGGCCATGGCGCGTGGGCGACCCGGCATCAGAGTGGCCCACACCGCGGCGGGCAGTGCCAACCCTGCGGCGGCGCAAATTCCGGTCAGCACGTTATTGGCGCGGATCGCCGCGGCAGCAATCTGTTGACCGCGCGGCGTGGTGTCCGCATTCGCCTCATCGTCGGCGCCTTCGTCCACGGGCGCCACGGCATCGGCAGGCAAACCGGGGCTGCGCCGGAAGAGGTCGCGCCCGGTGATCGACCCGAAATACGGTGGCCGGATCCGCGCGGCCCACAGGGAGATTGTCGGCGCCATGGTCAGCAGGAACAGCAGGCCGACCAGCGTGCACATGCCGAGCCACTGGGCCGGAACGGGCCGCCACATCCGGGCAGCCGCCACCGCGCCGCCCAGTGCGCACAATGTCGCGATCGTCGACGCCACGTTGACATGCCGTCGGGTTAGCACCGCTATACCGCAGGTCAATACGGCAAATGCGAGAGCGGCGATGAAGAGATGCGCCGACCCGAGGTCACCGGGGGCGGCGGCGCCGAGACTCACCGCGAGTAAGGGGACCGCCAACCAGCCGAACGCATCGAGCATGTCGGTCCGCTGCGGCCACCACCGCCACACCACACCTGCCCCTCCCGCGGCCAGCAGCCCGGGAACGCCGGTGACGATGGTGGGCACCAGGGAGTCGGTGGCGTGCCGATTGCGGACAGCGAACACCAGAACTGTCAGGCAGACCATCGCCAGGATGGCCAATGCGGTATGGACTGCCGTGTCCGCCGAGACAGGTTCGAACAGTTTCTTGCCGATCCTGGCCAGTGCCGTGGACAACGACTCGTACTGCGGCTCGAACGAATCCCCTTCGGCTGCGGGAACCAGGACCAGGGTGGCACCGTCCTCGACGCCGAGTTCGTCGAGCGTTTTGGTGACGTCTAGCCGGACACCGTTGGCTTTGTGAAGTTCATAGCCCATGCCGAGTTCGAGCCCGGGCAGACCGCGCCGTTTGAGCTCCTCGTCGAGGAGTTCGACGATGTTGTCGATGAACATCTCCACTGGCACCGACGCGGGATAGACCTGTGACACCAGGTGGTCCCCACATACGACCGCAACCGCGCAGCGTGCCGGAAATGAGACCTTCGCCGCCATTAACGTGGCCTATCGGCGTCCGGAATGTATTTGTCCGCAATTGCCGCGGTGATTTCGAACAGGCGCAACCGTGTCTTTTTCTTTAATTCATGCTGGGTGTCGATTATCCCGCCCTTTGCGAGGTGCGGGTCATACGGCATAAATTCGACTGTGGCGCCTGATTTTCCAAAACGCTCGGTGAGATATGCCCTCGCGTCGGCGTCATATTCATTGCGGCTGTCGTTCAGGATGACCATGCTGCGCGAAACCAGTTCGTGATAGCCCATCGAGCGCAGCAGGTCGATCGCGCGGGTCACCGGCAGTGACGTGTCCGCGGTCAGGCCGGAGACGAAAACCAGTGTGTCGCAGGCATCGAAGACGGCCTTCATGACCGGGTGCTCAAGGTCGTCGGACGTATCAACCACGATCACGGTGTGGGTGCGACGCAGCCGCGAAAGCACCCCGGTGAACATCGACGGCACCAACGGCCGCGGTTGGTCCGATGCGCGGTTTCCAGCCAGCACGTCCAATCCCAGATCGTTCTGCCCCAAGTGTTCTCGGATATCGGCGTAGCCCTGGACGTCGGTGTCGTTCAGAACGGCGGTGTAGTCACCGGGCGGGTTTTCGTCGATACGGCCGGCGAGGGTTCCGAAGCCGGGCGCGGCATCGATGGCCACCACGTTCTCCGGCCGGCACTCCCTGAACACAGCGCCGATGCATGCCGTCAGGGTGGTTTTCCCGACACCGCCCTTGCCGGAGATCACCCCGATGACGTACTGCTTGCGGATGTGACGACGAATCCGCTCCTGCAATTCGCGGTAGTGCCGTTCGGCGGGTGATTCGCCGAGGTTGATGGCGTGAAAAGACGCGTTATAGACGAATTTGCGCCACCCCGAACCCGGTGGAATTTTGCGCGGCGCGACCATATCGGAAATCCGCAACGATCCCGATACGGATTCTTCGTGATGGCGCGCAGTCGCCGATTCTATCCGGCCCGACCTGGGCTGGTCCGCCGAATTCGGTGGCGCGTTCCACGGATTTGTCACGATGCCGATGCTAACATGTGCTGATTACCCCTTTGATTACACGACCTTTCGGTACGAAAACCATTCTTGATTGGCGGGGAGCCGACGCATCATCCGGTTGACGGCGTCGGCGATGCTGGTAGTTGTCCCCGGTCCGATGATCATCCATCTCTTGCCGGACGAGGAGATGTGCTCACCGACCAACCGCCCTTCCGGGGTGTCGGCGATGGTCACCACGCTCTCTTCGATATGGGTGCGAGTGGGCGCCCCGGTGTCTACTCCAGATTGGATTGCGACCACGAAGGCGCGCGCCGACCGACGCATGTCGGCGGCCATCATCAGAATCTGGATCTGGTCGGCGTCCAGTCGCTGGCCGAGAAGCTGTCGCCGCAACGTTTCCCGGTTGGTGACCCCATCCATCACCTGGTCGACATCCACCGTCACCGGCTGAAGCGGCGCAGGGTCCATGGTTCCGCACAACCGCTCGATCTGCCGCACGACAACGTCGTTGGCCGCGGACTCGGTGGTCGACGTGCCGGCGCCGCTGATGCGTATCAGGTTTTCTGATCGCTCCATCACGACCCACCACTGGGCGAACCGCGCCAAAAGTGCCCTTGCCGGCGTGTTGTCGTCTTCAGGGCGCTGGACATAGATCAGCAGCGCGACGTCGCGGCGTGCAAGCACGGTCAACCATTCCACGACGGTGGTGTCGACATTCCCGGCGTCGTCGATCACGCCCGCAGCTTGCAGCTCCGCGGCGATCGGATGCGCCAACGCCATCTGTGGGGTCTCGAACCTGGGCAAGATCGGCCGCAGCGCCAACTCGGGTGCCACCACCTCGATGCCGGTGAGCACCTGCAACACCCATAGTCCGTCAACGGTCGTGGTCAACACGTCTGTCCTCCAAGCCAAAGCGCGGGGCGCACATTCGCGCGTGCGCCCCGCGGTCGGCTATGTGCGAGACCTAAAGGCCCAGCATTTGGGCAGCCATGGAATCGGTGTCGTGCGCGCTGCCGAATGACGAGGTTACGGCGGCGCTGTGCCGCTGGATGGTGTCGCCGATGTCGGACACCGCGCTGGTCAGCCGCCGAAGGCTGTCCAGGTAGGCGTCACCACCTTGGCCTTGGAGCTGCTCGGACACCAAAACGGTGCCGGCTTGCATGAGTTCGTGCGCGTGCTGGCTGAGCATCGCGGCCTGCGTAGCCATAGCGTGGGACAAGTCCGCGCCGGCGCCGTAGTTGTACGAGATTTCCATCGGTTCTCCTTATTTCAATATGGCTTAGGGGATCGAATACCGGATCGAACGGCGCGAACTACATCTGTGACGGGCTTGAGCCAGGGTGAATGGCGGCGAGGTCGTGGCTGGAGTCGGCTTGTTGGGCCAGGTACTGGGCCTTGGCGCGGTTCAGCTGCTCGTGCAGTTCAAGGCTAGCGGCGAGAGCCTGGTCGAGATCATGCTTAACCTGCACCGCGGTCGCGTGCGAGGTGACGCAAGCCTGCCCGGACCATCCGGCGTTGATGATGTTTTCCGAATGGGCGATGTACTGGCCGCCGAGCGCCTGAGCTTCTGCCAGAAGCGAGTCGGCCTTTTGGATCATGGCCTCAACTGCCTCGATTCCTACCTGCATATTTGCCGCCATTTGCGTCTCCCTTTGTTAGCTGGACTGGCCCGGATCTCCGGAGCATTGCAATGAGTGTACTGGCTTCACGCTGGCTGTCACTTCACCTTTTTGGGGGTAAGAACCGACGGCCCACTCGTTAGCTGAAGCCGTCATAATGGAGCGTTGTTCGTGCGTAATGCGCAAGCCATTCTTGGATTGACTTAGCCAAACAGTCGGCGCCGGTTTACGCGTCTTGCCTGTCACGCTCGATGACAATCCGTGCATGCGTGACCTTATCCTTGTCCGAGTCGCCATTCTCTCGACCCAACATCCCGGCAGCAGCGGGGGATACCGGCATCGCCCCGCCGCCGGTCGGCGCCGCGGTGGTGGGCCCGCTCATCTGAGCCGAACTGAGCAAACCGCTTGCCTTAAGCCCTGTCGGCCGCCCACCCAGCTCGGGCTCGAAGGTGCTGGCAGGCCGCGTGAAGCTGGTCAACCCCGCACCCGAGTAGCCGACACCGCCGACACTGCCGGCCGCGCCCGAACCGAGGCTGGCGGCCCCACCGCCCCCGGCCGCTATTGGCTCAGCTGCGGCAGCGAGCGGTTCGACTGCCGCCGCCCCTTGCTGCGACATCATCCCCGGGAACATGCCCATCAGACTTTGCACGGGGCTCGAAAAAGCCTGCATTCCGCTCTGCAAGAACTGCGTGGGGCCACTAGCGAACGATTGCGCCGCCTGCGGGACACTGCTCACGACTTGCTGCATTGGCCCCAAGAACTGACCCACCGACTCCATCGGCGACGCGGTTGACCCAGCCGCCTGTGCCGCCTCAGTCGGTAAGGTCGGCAATCCCGCTGCGTTGCTCGCCGCGGCTTCGCCGGCAGACTCGGCCGGCGCCGCCGCAGCAGCGGGCGACGCCCCCATCGGCGTGATCGGCGGGGGAGTGCTGGCTATCAGGCCCATCAGCCCGGTCAACGTGCTGGCGTACGTCAAGCCGATGTTCATGTTCTGGGGCGTGAAGTGCCCGAAATACTGGGTGTCAAGCGCGACGATCCCGGGGGTATTGCAACCGCAAAAGTTGGTGTCAACCAGGGCTTTCCACGATGCGCGGTTGCCGGTACACACCGCCGCCGGAATAACCGACGACCTGGCGACGGTGTTGGCTTCTACCGCGGCCTGCCCGATCGACACGTGCTTCAAACAGTGCGCCATCATCGGCGCCAACCCCGCGAAGTTGAGTTCGTTGCCCTTCAACGCGGAAGCGACACCGCCGAGGCCTATCCACTGCTCCATGGTCGCCGCGATATTGGCCACGGAGACGCCCATCGATACTTCGTGGCTGATCGCCTCGCTCAGCCATGCCGCGATATTGGCGACCACTGTCGACGGATCGCTGGTTTCCAGCAGTGCAGCGACACTTTCGGGCGGACCGAACCAAAGCGGATCGGGCATATTGCCTCGCTAAACGATCTGCGAGATGTTGACAGAGCTCAGTAGTTCTTGCACCACGTAGCTGATGGACGAAAGTCCCTGGGCACCGGCGTAGGCGGCACGCTGCCCGACGTGCTCTGCAACCGAACCCAGGTAGGCGACACCGGCGCCGTTGAGCGCCGACGTGAACGCCACATCGTCAGACGTGGGCACCATGGGCACAGTTCCGGTGAGCGCGGCAGCCCCGGCTGCATTGTTAGCGGCGATGTCGCCGGTGAGCACCATTTCGGTGACTGAAGACAGGTTGACGGCTTCCGGACCTACGCTCAGGAATCCGGTCATGTCCACTCCTCCGTTTGTTCAGCAGGCAATTCTGCGAAGTGATCCGAGCCTAGGGCATTCCCGCGGACCCGTTGACACGAATTCTGCGGTAGCCGAGGCTTCGGCGCAATTCGCCTAGTCGTACTGGTCAGGCGAGCCGATCAGCACTCCTTCGATTTCTCCGTCGGTCGTGACTAGTAGGCCACGCCCGGGCGGAAGCTGTTGGGCGTTAACTCTGCCGTAGACCTTGACATTGCCGGGGTCGTTATCCATGTACAACGTGGGTGAGCGGGATCCGGTCAGCTTCTGCAGGAATGGATTCATCACCACCTGCGACGCCCAGTTGCCGGGCAGCCGCGCTGCGATGACGTGCAGACCAACCTCGCGGCTGCGTTCGATAAATGGCCACAGAGGCGCGGTCGCTGCCGGCTTCATGACCTGGTTGTGGGGGCGCAGTTCCTGCTCGTCGTCGATCAGGACAAAATGGTGCGCCCCCTCCCACGGCTTGCGATTCAGCAGTTCTTCTTGGCTCAGCCCAGACGGTGGCAGCCGATCGCGCAGCAACTCTGCGAGTTCGCCTACTACGGTGTCGATGTCGTCTGTCGTGTAGGCGTAGGCCCGCACATGCGGCCCGCGGACCTTGCCGATGAGCGTGGTCTTCGGGTCGATGATCGTGATTTGGGCTTGTTCGGGGCTGAACCGACTGATGATCGCCTGGCCGAAGGCCGCCAGCGCCGTCGTCTTCCCGCAGAGCTGACGGCCCATCACCAGCAAGTTGGGCACCACTCGGGCCGGCAGCGCCACCGGCTGCAGGGCGCTCTCGCCGATGGCGAACGGGATGTTGAGTGGGTCGGCCCCGTCTGCGGTCCGGTCATACGCCTCGATGATTTGACGCAACGCCACCCGCTCCGGCAGCCGCGACAGGCGCTCCACTTTGCCGGCTCCCGTGACTTCGGCGATGAGCGGGCCGATTTGGCGGGTTGTGACGAGTTCGCCTTTGGTGCCGACGATTTCAGGCACTCCCACCAGCAGCTCGTGCCCGTCGCGGGTGAGCCCGAAGCCTGGCCGGTCCAGGGTGTTTCGGGCCGCCTTGCGCAACTCGGGGGACGTGCCCATCTGCGTTTCGTCGGGATTGCTCAGGCGCAGCTGGATGCGAGCGTTGGAGACGGTGATCATCCCCTGCTTCTGCCCGACGAACCAGGCGTTGGCACTGGTGATGACGTGCACTCCGTAAGACAACCCCTGGCGGGCGATGGCGATCGCACGATCACCGATGCCGGGATCTTTTTCGTAGAGGTCGCCGTAGTTGTCGATGACCAGAAAGACGTCACCGAATTTGTCGGCGGGGTCAGTTCCCCCGCCGCCGGCCGCCCCGAAGCGCCGCTCACGGAACTCTGAGACGTCGATTTGGTAGTGCTTGAACGATGCTTCCCGCGCGCGAATCAATCCCTCGATGGTGGCGATGGTCCGGGATACGCCTTCGGTGTCGTTCAGGCTGACCACCCCAGCCACGTGGGGAAGGTCTTCCACCGGATACAGCGCCGCTCCGATGCAGAAGAACGTCACCCGCTCGGGGCGATACATCAACGCCGCGGACGTCATCAGCGTCATCAAGGTGGTGGACTTCCCGCGCTGGGCAGTGGCCACCACCATGATGTTGTCCATCTCGGCGTCGATGACGTGCACCCGCTGCGCGTGCTCTTCCGGGATGTCGACCATTCCGACTGGGAAAATCAGTCCCGGGTTCTGCCCGTAGTCGACATGCCAGGGCTTGCCGCGCCAGTATGCCACCAACGCGTCAATCGGCTCGCTGACTTCAAGCGGGGGCAGCCAAATCTGGTGCGGCAGTCGAGCCGGATGCGAAACCAGCGACTCGCGGATTACGTCGAGGATCTTCTTTTTCTTGAAACCGTCAGGGTGGAACAGGAATTCGTCGGGTTCCTCGGGTTCGTCAGCGTGGGCCAAAGCCGCGGTGTCCTCGGGGCTGAGCGGCTGGTATTCCCACGTGAGCGGGCGAGGCCTGGAGAAGCTGACGTCGACTGTCTTGTCGACCTTTTTGGTTTTCTTCGGCAAAACGAATGGCGCTGACAGGTAGAAACACCGGAACGGCTCCAGGTCGCGCGGACCGACCTTGAGCAGCGCGTAGCCGTTTTCCCGCGCCGGCAGATGCAGGGCGGCGTCGCTGCCGATGACATCGCGGGAGTCTTCGGCGGTCTCGGCGCGCAGCGCCACCCGAAAGGCGATGTTGCTCTTGACTTTACTCAGCGACGACAGGTCCAATCGCTGGCCGCCCAACGTGAAAAACACATTACAGCCACGCCCTTCCTGCCCGATGTGGATGACCAACTGGATCCACTCCGGGTGATGGTGGAAGAGTTCCAGGTACTCGTCGATGATGACCAACAAAACCGGCACAGGTTCCAAGTCCCGGCCGGCAAGGCGCATCTCCTCGTACTCGTTGGCGTCGCGGGCACCAGCCTCTTTGAAAAGCCGGTAGCGCCTGGCGATTTCACCGTTTATCGCTTTGCGCATCCGCTCGGCGAGGTGGCGGTCGTCCTTGCCCAGGTTCGACAGCGACCCCGCGACGTGCGGCAGTCCCTCGAGGTCCTGGGCCGCCGATTCGAACTTCATGTCGACGAAGATGACGATGAACGTCTCGGGTGAATGGGTAAGCGCGATCCCGTTGCACAACGACAGGAAGAATTCCGATTTGCCGGAACCCGACGTCCCGATCACCACCGAGTGAAAGCCATAGCCGCCGAAGTCTTTTGCACGGAAGATGATGTACTGCAGCTCCCCGCCAGGCTTGATTCCCACCGGCACCATCGCCCATTTCGGGTCACCGCGTCCACGACTGTCGGCCCACAGCCGGTCGACGTCGAGCTGGCGAGGATCGCCGATCCCGAGCGCCCGCAGCAATTCGCCTGCCTGGCTGTCAGTTTCGGACAGCTCGCTGGCGCTCATCGGTGACCAGCGCGCCAGCGCTCGCGCATACCGGTCGGCGGTGCTTTCGGCGAGCATGTCAGCCACCGCATAGAACGCGTCGCGGTGGTAGAGCCGGCCTTCCCGCAGGTGGAACCGCTGATCCTCGTCGGCGAAACCGACACCTACGCCTGGGCGGGTTGCCAGCCGCAGCACCGTGATCCCGGCCATTCCCTTCTGGCCCGTCACACCTTCCCATTGCTCAGGGGTGCCGCTGTTGTCGTCGACGATCACCCAGTGCGGCCCCAGTGACAGGCCCTGTGACTCCATCGGCGACGGCATCGATGTCGGGCTGGTGCCCACCGGCGGGGACCAGGGTCCGCGGCCCTTCCGGTGCAACTCGGCGTCGAGCGCTTCTTCCAACTCAGTAGGGGAAGCGAAGACCAGGCGGCGCAGGCCGCAGGCGTCGAACATCTCGTCGTGGTGGTTGTGCGGCAACCAAACCAGCCACGACCACTGCTCGGGGTGGCGGGTAACGACCATGAGCTTGACGTCGTTCGGGCTGTGATAGACGGCCAGAGAGCACAAGATCGCCCGCGCGAAGCTGTGTAGTTCGCCCGGATCTTGGCCGATGAAGCTGAATCCGGGTTTTGACCGCAGGCTCAGCACCTTGCCGATCCCGCGGATCTTGCTTTGCTCGAGGATGAAATCCCTTAGCGCACCACCGGTTACCGGCTCCAGCTCCTCACCGATCGGAACCTCGGGCCACTGCAACGACACGGCCGAGTCGCTGGCTTGCTGGATACCGATACCCAGACGCACGTCAAGGAAATCGGCGTCGTTGGGCCGACGTTCCCACATCCGCGGACCACCGATGACGGTGTCGAGCTTCTGCGGATCACTGTGGACAAACAGCTGACTACGTTTCTGTTCCTGGGCAGCGCGTTGTACTTCTTCGCGGTCGTCGTCGAGCTGGCGCAAATACATGCGTCGCTGCTTTTCCTGCTCCCCCCAGGAGATGCGCCGTCCGCGCCCGAAGCGCCCGCTGAACATCAGCGCCCCAAACCCGAACAGGCCCATCATCGGGAAAAACCCCGACTGCAACGAGCGGACGCCGGAGGTGTACATCACCACGAGCGTGCCGATGATGCCCACCAGCAGCGCTGGTACGGCAATCATCATGAGGATGTTGCGGGGCTCGCGTTCGGGTAACGCCAGTGGCGGCGGGACGGCCACCCGCACGGGTGGAACGGCCGGCGGTGGTTTCCGCGCGGCCCGCACGAAACCGCGTTTCGACATGCCTAACCTCCTGGTTGCTGGTTGGCCGCGGGGATGGGTGCCACCGCGCCGCTGCCCACGATGGTGTCACGGGCCAACAGCGCGCTGTCACGGCTGATTGCCGGCCCGGCGGCGAAAGTACGCACGATCGGCCACGGTGCTTGCAGGGCGCTGCGCGGGTCGAGCCCCAGGGCCTGCAAAGCCCGGTTGTCCGATTGGATTCC
The DNA here is from genome assembly GCF_035653355.1 of Mycobacterium sp. GTDB lineage: Bacteria > Actinomycetota > Actinomycetes > Mycobacteriales > Mycobacteriaceae > Mycobacterium. The sequence goes on from NZ_DASRBZ010000189.1 coordinate 18,671, forward strand.
GTACCGAACGCCCTGCGGTGACAGCCAATACAGGCTCTCTCGGCTGTCGGAGGTGGCCACACCACTCGTGGTGGCCACGAAGTTGGCCGCGCCCGGCAAGAGCAGCGCCTGGTCAGCCTCGACGGAATCAGGATTGCGATCGTTGCGGACCAGGTGCACTAACCGAGCATCCATGCTTATCGGAACGGGCAGACCGCGGCCACTGAAGATGGTGATGCTCGCTTGCGGGTCGCTTGATTGTTTCTGCCAGGCCACGCAGGTGACCGGGTTTGCCGAGGTGTCGATGAAATCCAGCTTGCCCGACGGGTAGTAGTCGACGTTCAGCACGTCGACGGTCGGGATGTGGATCAGCTTGTCCGGCGTGACCAACGTCGGCGTCGCTGAACCTGCCGGATTCGCCGTACGCAGCAGTTCGGCGACGAAGCTGGTGATTTTCTGCACGCCGTCGGGAAGGAGTGCGTAGAAGCCGGTGACTGCGCCGGCGGCGTCGCGGGTTTCCAGCACACTGCCCACCGCTGAGCCGGGCAGCCATCGCGATGGTGTGCCGGCTTCCGGAATCGGCGGCACCACAAGCGGTTCGGTCGACGGCATGGCGTCATAAAGCGCGTTGGAGATCTCGATCGGACGCGTTACTCCCGGGTCGAGGCCGAGGTTGAACGTCACCGATCGGTCGGTGGGTTCGATGCGGGATCGGTGTCCTCCCCAGATCACATAGGTCGCACCTTTGTGGGTGGCGAGAACAGCCTGCGTCGGGCGCATGGGCGCGGCCCGGCCGAACGACGACAGCTCGCCGGCAATCGACGTCACCACAGGAGGCGCCTGAGTGCCCCGGGTCGGTGCGGTGTCGCACACCGACCACGCCGAGACCGTACTCGGAGTGACCGTGAGGCTGTCCGGTATACCGGGAATGCC